>JADLEZ010000447.1 GCA_020845855.1 Burkholderiales bacterium | reverse complement strand
CCGCGCTGCGCGGCGATGCGGCAGGTCCGCGGATCCGGCGGCTCGCCGACGTGGTAGTCCGCGGTGCCGGCGGAATCCACGAGCGAGACGAGGCCCGGTGCCTCGCGCCGCGCGATTTCGCGGAACACGCCATGCGCGGTCGGCGAACGGCAGATATTTCCCAAGCAGACGAACAGGATCCGCATATTTCCCTTAACGATCAGCGCGTTACGTCTATTCTGCGCCGCGCAAACATACCCCGAAATGGTGCGATACGTTGCAATGGAATCAGGCACATAGCAACGCATAGTGAACGGTCAGAGCTGCGGCTCGAGCTGCCCGATCAGGGCGATGAGCTGGGCCGCGTCGCGCTGGCAGGCGGCGTCGTAGGCGGCAACAGCTCGAGCAATCTCGCCCTCGCGGCGGGCGAAGTCGGCGGCATCAAGAGCTCGCTGTCGATCGCCGGCTTCGGACAGCGCACGACTACGGGCAGCGTCCGCCCGGGCGTCGAGCAGCCGGGCAGCCAGATCAGCGCCGCGAGCATCAGCATCCCGGATCGCATCGTCCCTCTCCTTTCGCAACCGGTCATTGTTGGCCCTGGCGCGAGCCTCGCGCTCGGCCTGCCGCTGCAGCTCTTGCCGAGCGGCTGTCTCCGCGCCCCGCTGGAGCTCCGCCATACGGGCTTCTGCGTGGCTTACGCGCGATGCCTGCCACTTCCACGCCACGGTGCCGCCCACCGCGAGGCCGACCAGCAACGCGGCCGCGATGGCGCCAAGCCGCCACCAGAGCGGGATCACTGCGTGCCGGCGGCCGGCGGCTGTCCGGCCGCCGCCTTCAGATCGGGCCCGAACAGGTCGAGGAGCTTGCGCAGCTCAACCTGCAGGAAGACGACCGCGGCGAAGCACGTGTTTACGACGAGCGCGAAGCGCACCGCGCCCTCGCTCTGGGTGAAGAGGATCGCCAGGATGTTCCAGAGGCCCTGCGCCAGCACGACCAGGCGCACCGCGAGCTGGGAGGTGGACCGCTGGATCAGAACAGGGAAGCGGTCGGCGGTGGCGTTCGCGGCCGATTTCATGCTCATGGGTAGTCACTCCGCGCGAGCTCGAAGTGCGGGCCGTCCCTGAACGTCTTCCAGTCACCGCCCCAGACGATGGCCACGCCGAGATCACGCGCTGCGGCCTTGACCTCCATAGCGAGCCGTCGGTACAGCGGCCAGTCCCAGCGGATCGTGCCGGATACCAGCGCCGCGAGGTCGACGGCGTGCCCGGTCAGGTGCCGCGACTTCAGCGTGCGCGAGGCGCCAACCTTCACGAGCTCTGCCTGGCGCGCCGCCGTGCGCAACCCTTCGATAACTTCGAAGGGTTGCGTTGAGATCGAAGCCGCCAGGCGCACGACCTTCACGAGATCCGGATGCACGCCGCGCAGGTTACGTTCCGAGCGAGCCGAGAGCGCCATCACGGACCCTTGCCGGTGAGGCCGAGATAGGTCGCAACGCCCACCGTCACAACACCGACGAGCCAGAGGAATTTTCCCACCACGTTTCTCCCGACTTCTCTGTAGAAGTTCTCGATCACGTGCTTCGTCACGCGCTCGACAAGCGCCTCGATTTCGCCCTCGGTTAGGCCGCCGAAGGGCGGTCGCTTATCGCCGTCCATGAGCGTCAGGTGAAGTAGTCGACGGAGAAGCGCAGCTCGTCGCCGCTGGCCCACGCGAACGGCTTCGTCGAGTCGGCCGAGCCCGTGTCGCTGTCGAACATCACCTGGCAGCGTGCAGTGCCGTCGGTCAGCGTCTCGACAACGCCGACGCGGATATTCGTGCCACTGTCGAGCGCGCGGGCCGCGCCGAGCAGAGGGACGCCGGTTGACGGAATCTTCGGCAGCGCGAAGTACCACACCCCGGTCCCGTAGGTCGTCGTGCTACCCATGACGACGCGTACCGCCACCGAGACGTGGCGTCCGCGCTGTGTGTAGTAGCCCGTCAGCGTGCCGTTGCCGATGGCAGGATTCACGCTCGCGCCGGTCCACGTCGGCGTGTAGGCCGTCGGGACGACGGTGCGAAGGTCGACAACGCTCGACCCGGTCGAGTTGTCCGTAATCGTCGCGCCGCCGGCGAGCACGTTGGAGTCGTCGAGCGTGTGCCCCGACGTGCCCGCGGCGAAGGTCAGCGCGACGGTGCCGAATGAGTTGGCCGCGAACGCCGCCGACGACAGTTCCACCGTCACGTCGCCGAGGATGCGGTTGCCGCTGAAATTTCCACCGTTCACGCCGGCGGGCGAGGTGCCCGCATCGATGAAGAGCTTGCCGAACTGCGAGCCCTGCACCACCACCGAGCCCGTGTCGACCATCTTGATGCCGCCGGTGGCCTGCGACGAATAGACGTGGCTGACGTGGTGGTAGAGCGTCGCCGTGCCCGAGATGCCAAGCTCGATGTCGTAGCCGGTACCCGTGGCGTCCGCCGTCTGGTAGATGTCGCAGGTCCCGATGATCTGCGTGTGCTGACCTGTAGACTTCAGCGCCCTGCCGTATGCCCACCGCGATCCGCAGTTGATGAGCCTGACGTTGTCTCCGGAAAAATTCAGATTGTCACCGGTGTAGGTTGGCGAGACCGCATCGCCCCGGAAGCTGATGCCGTTGATCTCGACGCCATTGCCGCTTGCCGTGAGTAGTACACCGTTGGCGTTCTTCACGACACGCACGTTGCCCAGCGCGAGAAGGCGCTGATCGTGATGCGTCTGTGTGAGGGTCGAGGCGAGATAGGTGCCGGCGGGAAAGGTGACGGTCTGGTTGACCGACAGCGCCGTGTTGATCGCCGCGGTGCTGGAGGCGATACCCGTTGGATCTGCGCCGTAGCGGCGCACGTCGCCGGGCGGGTAGGCGTAGGACGTCGGAACGACTGCGGCGGCTGACTCCGCTGCGCTCTGCGGGTACAGGAGCGCGCCGATGACGCTCGCCGAGAGCGGCGCCCCTGAGTCCACCAAATCTGCAACCTCGGCATCGCCGTTGGCGTTGAAGCGCAGGTACTTGCTCGCGCGTGCCGCGCGCGAGGGCAGCAGCGTGATTGCGCTCGGCTCGTTGGTCGGCATCCGGATCGCGCGGCCGCCCTTGTCGTCGACCTGCTGCAACATGAGCACGATGCGGTCGAAGTCGGCGTTGACGACGGGCGAGAGGAAGTCGCCCTGCTGCTGATAGTCGGTCTCGCGCTCGATCGCCATGGCGCGCACCAGGTCGACGATGACCAGGTCGGCCGGAGCCGTGGTGAAGGTGACGTTGCCGCCGCTGGCATTGCCGACGCCAGAGACGGTGTAGTCGGCGCCCAGGACCTTGAGCGCACCGCCCACATAGACCTGCAGGTCGCCTTCGTCGAGGATCTTGAAGGGATACGGGAAGACGGTGGTGCTGCCGTTGCCGACCGTCGAACTCGAGGATTGCTGAACCGGAACTGTCATCGCCTCGCCCCTGGTGGCGCGAGGCCGCGCCCCGCTCACTCGAGCTCGAGCGTCACCTCGTGCACGCCGCTCGCTGGGCGCCAATCCTTGCGGGGTTCCCCGGTCGAAGTCCCGACCACGTGCCCGAGGCGCACCGGGGTCGCACTGATGGCGCCGGCGCCCGAATCGAGGTAGTCGTCAGGCTGGTCACGGACGCCGGGACTGAAGTCCTTCATCTGGTCCCAGAGCGGCCCCTCGAGGACGCGCCGGTGCGCCCAGAGGGCGCGGACCGAGAGCACCGGCTCGAAGGCGTCCAGGATGCGCGCGCGCTTGTCGGCCTTGTTGAACACCTCGGCGACCCCGCAGCCGGTGCCCGCGAGCGCGCGGCGCAGGATCGGCGGCACGAAGCCGCCCGGACCGTTGGTCTCGACCTCGACGCGCCCGATCCGGTAGCGCACCACGAGGCCTCGTATCGCGGCACACTGCCCGCCGACGAGCTGCCCGCGCTCGTTGAAGTCCGCGAGCTCGCCGAGCAACCCCTCGGCCACGTGCCAGTAGAGCTGCCCGCGCGCATCGGTGAAGACGATCGAAAACACCGAGGCGTCGCTCTTCAGCTTGCCCAGGCTGCAATCCCAATACGCCGCGGCGCCGACGATGCGCACGCTGCCGAGCAGCAACTCCGCGGCGTTGTTCGCCTCGCGGATTCGCGGCTCGAGGTCATAAGCGATGATCTTCTCAGGGTCGAGGCGGATGTCCTGCGCCGGCTTTGCCTCGAGCTGGTACTGCGAGTCCCAGGCGTTGAGCGTGCGCGTGGCGCGTCGGCGCTGCTCGATGTCCGCTCGCGTGAATCGCTCCGGCCAGGCGCAGCCGGCACAGATATCGAGTACCGCGCGCGGCGGCGCGGCGAACACCACTTCGCCGCGCTCCACCTGGTAGTCGGCGCCCACAGCGAGGATTCTTGCCCCGCCACCGATCCCGAGGATCACGTAGAGACCGTCCGTCCCCGGCTCGAAGTCGAAGCGGTAGCGCGTGGCCTGGTCGGTCTTCTCGTGCCGCCGCACATGCTCGAACAGCGGGATCTTCAGCACGGCGGCGCCCCCTTCGATCTGCTCGGTATAGATGCTGTCGTGCGTGTGGGGCGTGCCGATATAGGTCTTCTGGCCGCCTGGCACCGCGATGTGGGTGGACTCTTCGATCTTCGCTCGCAAGTTCGCGCGCGCCTCGGGGGTCTTGATGTTCTTCGGGACTTCAACGTCGTCGAAGTCGATCGCATCGGCGCGCGAGCCGGTGGCGTTCGAGTTCACGCCGACGGCATCGAGGCTCGGGTTGCGCGCGTCGGTCGCGCCGTTGATCCAGAATGACTGCGCGCCGGGCTTCGGCGGGAGCATGCCCTTGCAAAGCGGATGGCGGCGCAGCACGTTGAGCGTGTCGCGCGTGAGTTTGGTGGCGAGCTTGTCGTCGGCGGCCCAGATCAGCGAGCGTGCCGAGCGATCGCAGTAGAGCTGCCAGGCCTTGTAGACCGCGTAGATCGTGGATTTGGCTGCGCCACGGAAGACCAGCAGCACACGGGTCGGGTCGCGACACTCCTCGAGCCAGTTCGCGATGCGAACATGAAGCTCCGGGACTTGCCAGCGCTGGACCCGCGCCCAGAGCAGGAAGAAGACGAGGAACGAGACCGGCGCTTTACTGCCTGGCACGCGCCCGCTTCTGCATCTTCTCGAGGATCGCCGCGGCTTCCTTCTCCGCCTGGCGCACCTCCTGCTCGAGATCGACCTCGTCGTCGGTCTCGTTCGGTCGCGCGACACCACGCGCATGGGTAGCGCCCAGCAGGGTATGGACCTTCATGATGATCGAGAGCGTCGCCGCGGCATTGCGCTTGCACCAGTACCGATCGCCGCGCTCCTCGCGCGTGAGCGCGGCGAGCTCCTTGCCCTCGCCCGGCCAACGATCCGGGTCGGCTTCCTGCAGCACCGTATCGGTGAGCCGCTCCTGCAGCGCCTGGAGGCGGTCGTACTGATCGAGTCGCATGCCTACTCTCCCAAGGCCGCTTCGAAGTCCGGCGCGCGCGAGGGCAGTGCCTCGCCCGGCTCCCACCAGAACCGCTGACCCCAATCGCGCGCCGCGCGCTGGCGCATCTTCGCGAGATACCCCGGGCTCAGCGCCTCCTGCATCTCGTGAAACACCGCGTGATCGAGCGCGGCGCGAGCGTACCAGAGGTTGACGAAGGGCAGGTTCTGCCGCGAGAAGCGCAGCAGCTCCGCCGCCGCATGCGGGTCCTTGCCCTGCAGGCCCTGGCCGAGGTTGCCGAGCGTCACGTCGAGCAGGTCCGCGCCCGTGCCGAACACCGGCCCCATGAGGCTCGTCCAGTTGGCCTGACCGCCGCGGGTCTGCCCGCCCATGCCAGTGTAGAGGATGTCACCGTAGATCCCGAGCCCGCCGCCCTGCACGAGCGCGGCGGCCCAGAACTTCCCAGAGTCCATCGGCCGCGGGTCCTTGCCGGTCACGATGTCCTTGGCCGTCAGCGACGCCGCACCGAAGGCGGCGAGGCCTGCGATCAGCGAAGCGGCATAACCGAGCGCGCCCGCGGTGTCGGGCATCTGCGCGGCACGACGCAGATGGCGCGAAATCATCGCGAGCGGGAACGACTTGAACAGCGCCACCGAACGTGTGATCTCGCCGAGCGCCTCGCCCTTCTGCGTCGAGCGGGTGAGCGCCGCGCGGGTCATGAGGTCAGGGCTGACCACCGCATACTCGGATTCGTCGGTGATGACACCGAGGAGCTTGGCGACCGCGGCATCCTTCGCCTGCGCGACGTCGGCCACGCCGTCGAGCCGTGCGTCGGGGATCGCGCGCACCGCCTCGGGCGTCAGCATCTGTGCGCCGCGCCAAACTTCCGGCTGCGCGAGCCGCCAGAGCTTCCAGTCCGCAGCCGTGACGCCCTTGCGAGCAAGGTGCGCTCGATCGGCCTCGGGCAGCGCGTCCCAGTCGATGCGGGAGAGCTTGCCGAGCGCGCCCATCAGCGTCACCGAGAAGCCGCGCCGCAGCGCATCCGTCCAGGCGTTCATCAGCGAGACGCGCATTGTGGTGTTCGCCAGCTTGCCGGTCCAGTTGTGGCCGAGGTTGCCCTCGGCCCAGCGATTCATGTCGGAGATGACCGAGTCGGCCACGAGCCCCGCGCGGTTGGCGTACTCGCCCGTCTCGGCGCCGAAGCTGCGCAGCACGTTCGCGAAGGTCTGCAGCACGGGCAGGCGGTTGTAGCGCGCGGTCAGCGCGAGCGTCGGGATGTCCGTGATCGAGGAGAGCAGCGTGCCCTGCAGCTTCGCCGCCACGGTGTAGTTGCGCACACCCTGGGCGATGTCGCCGAGGCGCTGGTGAGCCGTCTGGCTGGTGAATCCGGACAGCACCGACCAGAGGTCCTTGGCGCGCACCGCGAACGGGCCGATCAGCCGGCGGCGCCCGTCCGCCTTGATCGCGAGATCGTCGAGGTAGCGGAAGAGATGCTCGGGGTTCGGCCCCATCTGCTCAACCAGCGCGATGTCGCGCGCGAGCACCGACACGTGACCCTGCATCGCCTCGAACACGCTGCCACGGCCGAAGCGCTCCATGTAGCCGAGGTAGGCGTCGGCATCGCGGAAGTGGATCTGCCGGCTCTCGGCGTGGCGGTTGACACGCGCACCGACCCCGCCGCTGTGGCCCGGCTCGAGCTTGTTCACGCCGTTGCTCGAGATCGTGTCGTAGGCGTGAGCGAGGAACTGCACGAGCTCCGCCTGGCTCATCGCCCCGCCATCGGCGCGCAGGTAGCGCGCGTGGTCGAGCCGCGGCAGCACGTCGGCGACCCAGCCCTCGCGTCCCGCCGCCGCCACGCGCGCCATGTCATGCGGCTGGGGGAGGTAGCCATAGTCGAGCTGACCGATGTCGCCGCCGGCGCGGTTGAAGCGCTGGCGCATGGCCTCAACGGTTTCGAGCCAGGCCTTGGCCCCCTTGGCCGCCGTGGCATTCCCGCTCGCCTCGCCGCGCACCTCGCGCACGAAGTCGCGCACGCTCGCGGCATCCTGCAGCAGGCCGAAGAAGCGCGGCTCGGCGGCGCGGATGGTGTCGACCAGGCGCGAGAAGTAGTCCCGCGAGACGCCCTTGCCATAGACGTCAGCCTGCTCAAGGAAGCGGCCGAGCGCGGTCGCCACGGGCTCGCCGCCCTGGTGCAACTGCTGCACGCGCGCCACCGCACGCTGGGTGGCGACGATGCGCTGGGCGGTCTGTTCGCGTGCGCGCTTCGCCTGCTCCAGCAGGTCCTGCGCGGCCCGCTCCGCTGCGGCCTGCAGGCGCTCGGCCACGGGAGTCGACAGGAAGTCGGCCCCTTGCTCGCGCCGCAGCTGGCGCAGCGCGGCTTCGATACCGGCCTCGTACCCGGAGACCTCCTCGGCTGTCGGTTCCCGGCCGATGGCCTGGGCAACGGCGGCGACGCATTCCGGGCGCATCAGCGACCCCCTAGGCTCAGGAAACAGGTGACGGCGGCCAGGAAGCCCTGCGCGTCGGTCTGGGCGCGCTTCACGGCGTCGTCGGCCCGCGCCAGCACGTCCGCCGCGCGCTCGACCTGCGGACGACCGTCGGCGTCGAACTGGTCGATCGGGACCGTGGCTTCGGGCGCCGCAACCGCCTCGCGGGCGGCGCGGACCACGACAGACTCGGCAGTTTCCCCTCTTGCCTCGGCGCCGCCCGCGGGTACACTGGATTGAGCCGGTGCTGAGCCGGCAGGCGGCCCGGACCCCTGCTGCGACGATCGAAAGTCCGCAGGCGGTATCCGCGCTGGACCTCCAAAGTCCGGGCGCGGGACTCCGGGCTCGTCGATGCCGCGCGACAGCGCCGCATCGGTTCCGGGCAAGCCAGGCTCTTGCACGTAGACCGTCACGAGGTGTCGGTCGGACCGGCCTTCGATGAGGTTGTCCGCGTAGACGACCGTTCGCGAGGCCCCGTCCGCGCCGGGCCGCGATATGCGCCACTCGCGACCCAAGCTCCCGTCGGCAGCTGCAGCCCGCGAGGGCTCGAACTCTCGAATGACACTCGGGAAGGCCAGCACGTCCTCGCGCCCCACCTGGTATGCGGGGGCTTTGTCGCTGCCCTCCCCATGGCGCCAGATGAACTTCGCGAGGCCCCAGCCCGATCCTTTCACCTCGACGTCGCCTTTTCCTCGCCAGCCGCCCCGCGCAACGACGACGGCTTCGATGTCTTCTGGCTGGATGCGCACGAGTGGGTCGTCAGCGGGCCCTCGCGGCCGCGCCAACACTTCACCGTAGGCCTCTTCGAGCTGGCGCATCTCCGCGAGGATGGCGTCGGCGATCTGCGCCCGCTGCGCCGCGCGCGCGGGCGTGTCGACGAACTTGGCATCGGCCACGGCCGCCGGCACGTTCACCGGCTCGCCGTCGGAGAGCTGCTTGAGCGCCGTTCCCAGCGCGCTCTGGTGCGCGGCGCTCGCCTCGAGGTCCGCCGCTCGTCCCGGTGCGCTATCGGCCTGGAAGTTCCGGGCGTTCATCGCGCCGGCGGCCGCGGCGCGCTGCGTCGGCGTCGCGAGGTGCGCAAGACCGCCGAACACAGCGCCGGTGAGCACGTCGATCGCACGCGCCTCCACATCGAGCGGATCGAACGACTGCGCCTGCGCGTTGAAGCCCTGCGAGCGCAGGACTTCGCGCGAGACCGCAGCCGCACTCATGCTGGTCGCGAGGTTGCCGCCGATGCCTGAGCCGATGCGCGAGGCGAGCGTCTTGCCGAGATACGGCAGTCGGAAGCCGACCGCGGTCGCTGCGCCCTGCACGGCGCCGACTCCAACCGCCGTGTCGGAATCGACACCCTGGCGCGCGAGGTCCATTGCGATGCCCATCTGCTGCGAGCCCAGCAGCAGCGTCGGGTTGCCGCCGCCGGCCATCAGCGGCAGCACGATCTCGGCGAGCCCGCCGAAGATGCGGCCGATGGTGCCGGTCTCCTGGGCGCTCGGGGTCCAGTAGTCGACCGCGTCGGTGACGAGCTCGTCGAGCTTGCGGAAGTAGGGGTCCACGAGCTCGGGGGCATCGGCCGCCTTCGCATAGAGCACCGCAGGCGCTGCGGCAGCCATGCCGACGAACTGCGCAACGCGCGCGCCACCGCGCATCACGCCCTGGCCGATCGCGCTCGCCGCGTTCTCGAGGGGGGCTGGGCGCAGCCTGGAGAGATCCAGTGGATTGGCCTGTGCGTCGGCAACCAGCGCCTCCCAGCCGCGCGGGTCGAGTTCGAAGACCGCACTCATCGGCTGCCTCGCGCAATCGCACCGGATCGCTCGCCTGGATCGTTGGAGTGCACGTTGATCGTCACGGGCTGGCCCTGATCGTCGAGCACCAGCCGGCGACCGACCGTGACTGTGTACTCGCCGTCGCGGCTGCCGTTCACGAGCCCGACCGACCTGCTGTGGGTCTCGGCCTGCCACGGGAGATTGCGCCGCTTCGCCTCGATGCGGATGGCGGTCTCGACACGATCCTCGAACTCGCCAGCGTCCATGCCCCAGGGTGCGATCACCTCGTCGTTGCCGTTGTAGGTGACCACGGTGCCGAGGGTGGCGCGTACCGACTCGCGCACGAGTCCCAAGTCGATGTCGCTGTTGCTGCTCGCAAGCCGCCCGGTCTGCGCGGCCTTGCCGACGTAGTAGGCTTGGACGGCCTGGAAGGCGAGTTCGGCGGCGCCGGGTCGGCCGGCGAACGCCCGTCCCACCTCGGCCTGGAAGCTCGCCTGCAAGGTCGTCGTCTCGGGCAGGAACAGCTTCGGCTGGGCCTTGCCGTCCGCGGTCTTGTCGCCCTCGCTACGATTGAGCAGGCGCTCGCCCTGCAGGAGCGTCACCGCGACATCACGGCTCGAGGCGACGACGTCGTCCGCGATCCAGTTGCGCTCGAGCGTGAGGGCGCGTTGCTTCGAGGAGAGCACGCCCGCAAGCGCCTTGATCGGCGAATCCGGCGCGATCTGCTGCATCGCGCCGCGAAACACCGTGTCGTCGCCCGCCGCGTGGCGCAGCGCCGCGTAGAACTGCGACGCCTGGGCGGGGCTCGCGCTCTCGAGCGTCGAGGCGAGGGTCTGCGACTCCTGCGGCAGCAGCGGTCGCAGCGGCACCGATCCGCCGAACTGCTTGCGCAGCGAGTCGATGGTCGCCGCGCGCTCGCCGAGCAGCGCCGCAACCTGGCTCGCGCCGCCCGGCTCGAGCAGCCGAGAGAGATCGATCGGCTGGTTCTCGACGCCCAGGCGCTCTTCGGCGAACGACAGCGGCGCCTCGTGCAGCTTCTGGACCGAGGCGTCGACCGCCCTGCGCAGTCGCGCCACGTTCGCGGCCTCAGCGATCGAGCCGCCGTCCCGAGTCAGCTTGGCCTCGCGCTCCTGGACCAGGCGCAGCTGCTGATCGACCGGCGAGCGCAGCACCCGCTGGATTTCGGCCTCGTCGTCCAGGCGCTGCCGGAACTCGCCCGTTAGTTGAGAGCCAGCGACCTGGGCTTGCCAAGCGGCCCACATCTGCGGCGTCGCCGGCACGCCGCTGGCGATCTGCCGGTCGATGGCCGCCAGTGCCCGCTCAGCGCGCGCCTCGACCCTCAGCGCCTGGTTCTCGATCCGGATCCGCAGCTGGTCCTGGTCGGCCTGCACGCCGCGCAGGAGCGCATTGCGGCGGTCGGTGTCGAGGCGGCTCGCATAGTAGCCGTCGGCTGCAGTGAGGTCCTTGGCGAGCGCCTCGAGCTGCGGGAGTGAGTTCCTCGCGGCCATCGACCGGGACTGAGCGTGGTTCAGCCAGTTGCGGTCCTTGAAGTCCTGGAGGGCCCGGCCGAGCTGATCGGGCGGCAGCCCCGCCTGGCGGCCTAGGTCGCGGTAGGCCTCCGCGCGGGCGTTGATCGCCTCGATGTCGGCCCCCGGCAGACCCGCCTGCTTACCGAGCGTGTCGAGGGCGGTGGCGAACTGCGACTGGTAGGCGCGCCGGCGTGCGGCGGTCGCGACGCCCTCGACTTTCATGCGACCCGCCGCCGCGATGCGGCGGCGTGCGCGGCCGAGACTCTCACGCGCGATCGGGTCGAGATGCTCGATCTCGGGCTCCTGGATCTGCGCGATCTCGTCGTCGAATCGGCGGACGGCCCGGTCGGGGTCGAGGTCGCCCGTGGTCAGATCCTCAGCGGCACCCGCTTCCCGCCGCTTCACCTCGAGCTCGTAGTCGAGCGCTGCGTTGTCGGCCTGCGCGCGCGCCATCGCGCGCCGCTCCTGCTGCTCCTCGGAAGCGAGGCGCTGACGTTCCCGCTGCATCTCGACCGCGATCGCCTGGCCGGTATCGCCGAGGCCCTGGACCGCGCGGCCGATCGCCGAGGTATCCGCGCCGCGCCGACCCTCGCCGACGACGTTGCCGAAGTCTCCGAGCGGGATCTTCACTTCCAGCCCCCCTGCGCGATGCTGCCGCCGGTCTGCAGCGCGCTGCCGGCGGCGCTGATGTAGCCCGCGGCCTGGGCGGCCTTGCCACCCTTGCGCAGCGCCGCGGCGCGCCGATCGGCGGTCAGCAGCGTGTTGCCGACGTCCTGCTCCGAGCGTTCGGTGATGACCCGCTCGATGATGAGGGGCGTGCCTTCGGAAACGTCCACGCCCGACGCGGCGTAGTTCGCGGTGGCACGGGAGCGCGACTCCGCAGCCTGGCGCCGGATCACCTTCGCCTGCGCGCGCGCCTCATCCTGCAGACCGGCCGCTTCATCGTAGGCGCCGCGCTTCTGCGCTTTGCCGGCGAGCACGCTGCCGGTCGCTTTCACCGCCGTCGAAGCGACCAACAGGGTCACGGGATCACACATGCTGCAACTCCAGGCCGATCGAGGCTCGGCGGAAACCGACCTTCTCGTAGAGCCGCGCGGCCCGTTCGTCGCCGATGCCCGTCGAGCAGCCGGCGAGGATCATGCGCGCGCCGCGGCGAACCGCCCAGACCTTGAAGCTCTGCAACAGACGCGCGGCCGCGCTACTGCCGCGGCGCGCGGGCTCCACGTAGAGCGCAAGCTCGGCGATCACGAGATCCTCGCTGCACCAGTGCTCCTGGCACATCGCGGCCATGAAGCCGACGACCTCGAGGTGCTGATCTTCCGCCACGTACAGATATCCCTGCGCCGAGCCGACGAGCTCGTAAGCGAGCGCGCGCACTTTCTCGCGGCTATACGCGAGGCGCGACCAGCGCGGGCTCTCCGCGGCCATCAGCGCGCCGAGCGCGACGATGCGCGGGATATCGTCGTACCTTGCCGGACGGATGTGCATCAGTCGTTGACCGTGAACTTGCGTACGGCCGCGAGCAGGTGAAACGGCAGCGGCACCTCGCTCGTGATCTCGATGTCGGAACTTCCGCGGCCCCAGCCGAGCAGCTCGATGCGCTTCACGCCCGTAAACGCCGGCGGAGGATCATCGAGCAGATCAGCGCCGAACTGCCGCAGCGCCACCTCCTGCCCATTCACCTTCGCCGCATAGGTCTCGAGGAGGCGCAGCGTGAGCTCGCCGGTGCGCATGCTGTTTCCCTGGGCGGATCCGAGGCCAGTCTGCAGCTCGGGCGTCAGGAGCTTGACGCGAGCGGTGAACGGCAGGCCGGCTTCGATCTTGAGCGCGGGGCGCGGTAAGGTGATCGATCCGCCGACGACTGTGAAGCGGCCCATGTACGCCCCGTCCGCCACGACGTCGACTTCCTCGCCCTCGAGGTGCGCGAGGCCCGACCAAGTCGAGAGCCCCGGCGCTGCGGCCGTCTGCACCAGCGCGCAGTCGGTACCGATCGCGGGGTCGAGGCGCTCGATGTGGCGTACCGTGGCGCCTCCGAGGCTGCGGCGCACGATCGCCCAGAGCTGCTCGCCGCCGGCGACCGGGATGCGCGCGATCGACTCGACCACGCCGTCGGTCATCTGGCGTGCCCAGGCCGCGACGCCCTGCTTCTGGGACAGCGACAGCGACGCGAGCACACCGTCGGCACGCAGGCACCAGAGCGTGGGCTCCGGCTCCTGTTGCCAAGCGAGATCCACGACGCCCGGACCGGTGATGTGCTCCGAGAGCACGGCCAAGTCCTCGGCGTCGAAGTCCTCGTCGGACGCCTCGTAGCTCAACCGGCGCACCTTCAGGCCCGAGCGCTGCACGAAGACCACATCCTTTCCCGCGCGCACCGGCCGCACGCCTGCAGCACCGTAGCCCGTCTGGTTGTCGACCTGGACGTTGGTCGGGGTGATCGGCTTCTCGACGCCCCCTTTGATCGAGAACTCGGCGCCGTAGGTCAGCGCGAAGAGCAGCCGACCGCTCGCGAAGTGCCGGATCGGGTTGATCTCGTCCGAGGCGAGCGTGTAGCTGAGGCCGTCGGAGTCGGAGCTGCCGAGCATGAAGTCGAGATAGGTGCCCACGGAGGAGCCCCAGACCGTCTGCGGGAACGCCGGGGACGCCCCGAGGATCAGTCGCTGCTGGTAGAGCGTGCAGGCGGAAGGGTAGCCGTTGGCCGCCGACCAGACCGATGCCTCGAGCGTCCAGGAGTTCGCGGGTGCAGCAACGGTCGCGGAAAGGACCTGTTTGATCTTGCCCGAGACGCTGGTCGCGCTCGCGTAGGCGTCGATCTTGACGAGGCCGCCGTTGATGCGCACGAGTTTGCCGACGTCACTTGCGCGCCAGCAGGCCAAGGTTGTCGTGAGTGTGCAGGCCGCCTCCATCGGATCCTTCGCGCTGGGCGTGACCGCATCCTGCGGCGAGCCCTCGAGCGTCCAGAGATCAGCCGGGATCGCGGTACCCAGGAAGGCGACCGAGACATCACCGGTCGCGACGGTCGAGGAGCCGACCGAGGTGATCTTCAGCACCCCGCCCTGGTAGGTGATCGAGCGGCCCACGTCGCCCGCGAGGAAAATCCCGGCTGCCGCGGTCGCAGTGCGAGCGCTGCCGACCGTGGCATCCGACAGGGTCAGCGCGACCGAGAAGCTGTGCCCAATCTCGTCGTGCGGCTCGATCTCGAATGGGATCGCATCGAGCGACCAGTGCGTGTCGCCGTAGCGGCGCAGACGACGCGTGGGGTGCGCGGGATGACAGAGGAACATCGTGTCCGCGCCCTGCACATAGGCCACCTGCTCGAGCTGCGCCTCGGTCCAGGGAGTCGCAATCTCGTAGGGTGCGCCAAGCCGCGCGCCGTCCTTGTAGAAGCGCAGGTACTGATGGCCAAGCTCGAGCAGGTACGCCTCCGAGGTCGAAAACACGAACGGGATCACCCGCGAGCGCTTCGAGCTGTCCTTGGACGCCTCGATTCGCAGGAAGCCGCCGCGTCGACGGACACCGCCGTGCAACAGCGGCAGGACGTTCTCCAGCGCCGCCGCGCCATTCTGGTACGCCTCGACGTCGGTGCGACCGAAGAGCCGCGGCGAGAGCTCGCCCGCCGTGAAGTTGGTCTGCAGCGTGGTGACGCGCGGCATCGCTCACCAGCCGCCCGAGGTGTAGCGGCTCGCGAGCAGCCGGAAGTCCCCGAACGTCTGCGCAGGATCGTCCTGGCCGTCGATCGCGCGGCACTGCCTCAGGTAGCTCGCAAGTTCCTGCAGCGCGCTGTCGCGCACGCTCGCGCTCTGGGTGATCGCGTAGGCCATGGCGGACTTCATGGCGAGCGTCGCGCCCCAGACGAGCATCGAATCCCACCCGCCCTCGGTGACGTCGCGTACGTACCGCAGGCGCAGCGGCGACTCGTCGCAGAGGACTTTCCGCCCCTCGTGCTTGTAGTCTGGTTCCGCGCCCTCCTCGCCCACCGAGATCGTGCGCAGCCAATCACCGGGGAGCGAATACTGGAACGCGTAGTCGAACGCGGGCGCCACCGTGTCGGCCGCCAGCACCACACGAGCGACCAGGCAATTCCAGTAGTGCGAGCGCAGAAGCGCGGCGCGGCAGTCTGGCCAGAGGTTCGATGCGAGACGCGCCCGGTCATTGGCTTCTGACAGCGAGGCGACCGGCTGCGCGCCGAGCATCAGGAGGGCGTTGGAGCAGATATTGACCGCCGAGCTCATGCGCCGTCCTCATGAAGAAAGGGGGCCGTGAGGCCCCCTGGAAGGTTACGGGGAAAGGGCACCCCGTGGTCGCTGTCAGTTGTTGCAAACGTACAGCAGATAGAGCGTGAGCGTCTGGTTCGCACCGAGGTTCGCACCGGCGCACACCGAGCGGATCTCGCTGTGATCGGTCGCGAGGCCCGGCGCCACGACGCTCACCTCGAAGCCTGCGGCGCCGCTCGCGAACGTCGCGGGCGGGTTGATCGCGACGTTCGCCGCCGCGTTCACAGCCGAGGCCGCGAGGTAGCGCGCGGGCGTCACCGCATCGCCGAGGTTCAGGGTCGAGCTCGACGCGCCCGCCGAGCAGGTGAGGAAGCCGCCGACGACGCGCGCACCCAGGGGCAGATGGCCCCAGGAGATGTACTCACCGACCGCGACGCCGCCGGACGCGGGGTTGGTCACGGTCGAGAAGAAGACGCGCAGCTCGCCGTCCTGCTGGTTGCCACGGACGAGCGACTGCGGGATCGCGGCGCGCGCGGCTGCGATGGAAGCATTTTGAGAGGCCATGTTCAGTTCTCCTTGAGAGGGTCAGGGGTTGAGAGTCAGCGATCAGGGATCGTTGCAGGCGATCTCGACGACCTTCTCCTCCTCGATGCGCACCGCGCCGACGGACATCTTGGCGTAGACGCGCGTGTTGAAGCCCTTGCCCGGGTCCTCGCCGACGCGGGTGAAGATGTCCTCGCCCCAGCCGAGCGAAACGCCGCTCTTCGCCCAGGCGTAGATGTAGCGAGTGCTCGACACCTTCGACTGCCGCTCGCTCGGGATCGGCTTGAAGCCGAAGAGACTGCCGACGGGGCGGCCGGCCTGCATGTCGAGCACCGTGTTGTACTCGCTGTTGGTCAGCGAGGTGTCGGACAGCAGGTCCGAGAGACCGGTCGCATGGTAGGCCAGGAAGAGTTCCTCGCCCTGCTCGCCGTCCGCCTCATTGCGGCGGAAGAGTGCGCGCGCGCTGATCAGCTTCGCGCGGGTGAGGCCGGTGCCGCCCACCGCGATCTTCTGGCCCGAGGGCAGCGCGATGTTGCCCGCGGTAGCGCGCGCGTTGCCGCCGAGCGCGCCGATGACGACGTCGTCCTTGGCGCGGTTCAGCGAGGCGACCATAGCCTGGATGTAGTCGCTCTGCGGGTCGGTAAGCATGCGGATCTTGTCCTGGTCGTCCAGCATGTCGCCGTCTTCCCAATCGAAGAGATCCAGATACCGCGTGCTGTGCGGCTGGTCGTTGATCGGCGTGTCGCCGTGGCGGGTAAGACGCCGCGTCGCGGTGCGCTGACCCAGGCGGTTGATGGACTTGGACGTCCCGACGATGCCCGGCTCGAGCAGCACGGCGTTCTCGAAACGCGACGTCTTCTGCTGGGCGACGTGCCGGAAGTTGGCGGCGAAGGCCTGGACAAAGGCCTCTGTGATCTGCTGCGACATGGCGATGGCTCCTGGAAGGGTTGACTCGTGTCGTGCCTGTCAGGGTGTTCGCGCTCGCGCGCGGCCTGGATGTCGCTCGCTCGCCCCGGCTCGGGCGGGCTCTGAAGCGGGCTCTCGGGTGTTCCCCACGCCACCGGGGGCCGATGGCGTGGAATGTGGCTCAGGGAGGTGGTCGAAGTCCCGACCAGTGCTCAGCCGGCAAAGGCAGCTGCGCGTTTCGTCCCGAATTTCTGCTCGTAGAGCTTGAGCTTCTGGTCGTTGAGCTCGCGCCGCCGGCCATCGTGCTTCGGCAATTCATCGAGCTGCTTCTGGATCGCATCGATCTGGCCCTGCCAGTCCTGCGGGGCTGGCGTGCCCGGCGCGTTCGGCGCGCCGTCCTCGCGCATGTGCTCGCCGATCTTCGCCATGATCCGGATGAAGAGCGGGTGGTTGCCGAGCCCCGCGGACTCGATCTCGGCGAACGTGACGCCGACCTGCTCGCCGAGCCGGGTTGCCGCTCGATACGCCGCGGCCTGGTTGCGGTTGAAGTCCGCGGGGCTCGCCCAGCTCTTGCGCAGCTCCGCGAGGCAATCGTCAGCAGTGAGTTCGCGATCGCCGAGCGCGACGTCTGCCAGGCCCGAGAGCACGTGCTGGATCTGGGCGTTGGTCATGCCCTTGGCATGCGCGCCCTTCAACCAGGTCTGCATCTTCGGGTCCTTCTTGAGCTCCTCGAAGTTCAAGCCCTCCGGCAGCTCCTTGACGTCATAGGCGTCGGGCGTTTCGGGCGGCAGGCCGACATCCTTCATGCGCTTCGCGAGCTCGCCGTAGGCGCCGGCGAGCTTACGCGCGGAGGCTTCGACGTCCAGGCTCTTGTCGTCCTTCGCCACGCGGTAGCGCTCGGGAAGCCAGTCGTGCGGACTCTCCGCGCCGCCGCTCAGCGCGGAACCGGACGCGGCCAGTGGCGGCGGCTCGCTGCCGGGGACGGGTGCGGTGCCAGGTGCTGGGGTGGTCATTCGCTCTGCTCCTCGTCGATGGGCGGCACGCCGCCCGCTAGGTTGATCTGGTTCACGATGTGCTCGATGACCGCACGCGATCCGGCGCGGACGTCGCTTTTACGGATGCCGTCGATCCCGCCCTCGAGCACCGGCGGACGCACGAAGCGGCGCGTCAGGTCCTCGAGCAGCGCTTCGCCGGTTGGGTTGCCCTCGAAAATTCGGGCGTACATTTCGGGCGTCACGATCGGTCGGTCAGACATAGAGGTCTCCCACTCTTCTGCGGCGGGGGGTTAGGTCGCGAGTGAAGCGGCGCTCGAGCGCGCGGCGCAGCCGTTCGTCACGCCGCGCCTTCCGATCGCTGCGACGCCAAACGTCGAACACCTGTTTCAGGAAGCGCCACTCGATCGATGTGATCGGGCGGGTCCTGCGCTGCCAGTAGTCGATCACATGCCAGTTGTCGATCGACGAATTCACGACCTCGGTCGGCGTCTGCGGGATCCCGGAGCCCGCGGGGATCGGCCGGTAGAGCAGCGCGAGCTGCTGCCGGTCGAGCGCTTCGAGCGCGCCATCCGTCTCTGGGAAGAGACGGCCGAAGGGCAGCGCGACGAGTAGCGCGCTGCTGCGATCGTCGCGCACCGTCACGTCGCGGCCTTCGGGCCGAAGATGCCCGGGTTGTTCCATGCGCCAGGGACGTACATCGCGCGCCGTCGGATCGGCTGCTCAGTGACGCCGCCGAAGTCGGCCAAGATGCCGGGAAAGACCAGCGCGCTCTGCTGCCGGTCACCCTGACCGAAGCCGCTGTCGGGATTGTCAAAGACACGTGCGAACGGCAGACCGATCGCCAGCGCCCCCGCCCTCTCGTTGCGGGTGTCGATGGCCATAGCTATATCCTCCGCGCATGAACACTGCAACTCGTGGGCCTGCGCCCCAGGCCCGAACCGGCCGAATGCTGCGTCAGGTCCACTCGGCCCTCACAAAGGTCGTGCCGTCATCCGAGACACTCGCGGTCGCAATGTTGGAGGTATCGCCATCGTTACGCAGCGCCTGGGTCGTGCTGGTCTGAGTGATCCTGTTGCGCGCCAGGGCGAAGAGCCAGTTGATCTTCGTGACGAGGCTGACGGTCGCCGCCGGAACGGAGCCGGGCTCGCCGTAGGTGTCGACGTTGATCGCGTCGACCACCTCGGAGTTGACCTGGGCGGGCGTAGCGCGAGAACTCACGGTCGCGTCCAAATTGTCGAGCGCGGAAGCGCGGCCCGAGGTCAGACGAGCGAGTAGCGTGGTGACGTCGGACACGAGCTGCGCGATCTCGGTGTCCAGGAAGTCGTCGATCGTCGTCACTGAGACCTGACTGGCGCGACTGGAGATCGTTGCATCGACCCGGCCAAGCTCTGTTGCGATCTCGGTGCGGACCGCAGCCGCGATCTCTGCGGCAGCATCTGCGGCAAGCTCCGAGGCGCCGATCGCGTCGGCCGCAATCGAAGCCGCGGTGATGCCGCCCGTGGCGACCGAGGCCACCGAGCCATTCACGTTGCCGGTGACGCTCGCCGCGACAACGCTTCCGCCACCCAGGTTGTAGCCCGTGCCGTCCGCTGCGGCCTCGAGGTTGTCCGCTGCGGCCGAGTCGCCCGAGATCATCTGTACGTCGACTCGCAGGTCGCCGAGCTCCTCGGGGTACAGAATGATCGGCGTCGTCTTCGCGCCGCTGGTGCTGGTTTGTATGCGCACCACCACCCCGTCGCCGTTCATTTCGGACGCCGTGAGATCGAGGTAGTAGATGCCGCTCGAACCGATCTCGGTCGCCTCGTTGGTGCAGTCGGCGAAGGCGGCGCCATCGATCGAGCGCTCGGAGTCGAGGCCGGCGGCGCCCGAGACCGGATCACCGTCCGCATCGAGGATCGGGAAGTACACCCGGAACGCCGTGTTCTTGCGCGGCACCGGGCGGGAATCGGAAGCAGCCATGTTGAGTTCTCCAGGTTAGAAGGAAGCGGCGAACCGGCGGCGCCCGCCCAAGTGAGGAACGGTTTCCCAGCGTCGGGACATAGGCTGTCCGCCGCTGTCCAGATCGCCGACTTCGAAATTGTCGAGTGTGCCGGCCGCACTGGTGTTGAAACTGAACGCTGCGCGATTTCCGGCAGCGGTGTACGTCGAGTCATTTCGTGTCGCTACCGGCGAGCCGTTGTAGTAGACGATGCAGTCGCCGGATGAGTTGTTCCGCTCAAATCGAACGACGTCGCCGTTAGCCGGTGCGCTGAACGTCGCGCCGAGGACCGTCGGAGTCGAACTGTCGATCCGCTCGATCTGCGCTGTCGTGTCTGTCGTCTTGAACTGATAGCCGTTGAACGTGCTGATGTTGACAGCGCACGTCAGGACGAAGTGATTTCCTCCGCTGCTCGGCTTGTTGACAAGCGTGCACTGCGCATACCCGCTGCCAATCGTGCCGCCGTTCCAGTACGGAACGACCGACCCGCTTGAATTTCCAGTCGCTTGATTGCTGACGATCTGCGCGGCGTAGGCCAGATTGGTCCAGTTCGAGCCTAGCCCGCCGTCGGAACGGTTGAAGTTGTCAGAAAATAGTACGGCCATGGCAATCCGCGATTACCGCGTCCGAAGGTACTCCGACACAGACGGCGCCGAGCAGAAGCCGCGCGTGGTGTCCGCGCACATCTCGGCCTTGATCCGCGCATCGTTCGGCCACGGCAGCAGCGCGCCCTGCGGCGCGGTCACACCCGCCTCGCCGTAGCGCGTGCCGTCGATGCCGTAGCGCTGCGGCAGCGTCCACACAGGCGCCGCGCTGCCCGAGGGCGAGCAGGGCGTCTGGTTATAGGCCGACTGCCACGAGCCCGACACGTTGCAGTCGGTCGGCGCGACTGCGGAATTCACCGCATAGCGGCCCGAGCCGCCGACCGTCACGCGCGCGACTGTGGTGCCGCTGCCGGACAACTCCGGCGCGACTCGCACGCCGTCACCCTGCCCCTTGTTCGTGATGATCGCGCCGTCCACGACGAAACGCCCTTGGCGCGCGAGGTTGAGGCCGTAGCCGTTCCACAGCAGTGCGTCGCGGATCGTGGCGGACACCACGCCCGCGATCACCTGGTCGGGCTCGCAATAGAGCGCCTGGTCCGGCGCGTTCAGCGAGACGATACCGAGCCACTCGTTGCGACCCCACAGGTACTGGTTCGGCGTGTGCTGCGCGCACGCGAAGTCCGCATAGGGACTGTCACTGCCCGCGAGCACGCGATCCAGCACCAACACGTTCTGGAAGCTCACGTCGGACGAGTCGTAGATCGTGACGCCGACGTTCGGGTTGCCCGAGCCCGAGCAGCCCGAGGTGCCGCAGCCGTCGCCGCGCACGATCACGCGGCGCCAGACGTTGCGATCACTCCGGTAGTTGCTCGCGATAAGCCGCTGGCCCGACGCCCAGACCCAAACGTCCTCGATCAGGTTGTCCGTGTTGCCCTGGGTATGATCGTTCGTGCCGATGCTCAAGGGTCCGTGGACGCCGACCGCCTTCAGTGTCACGCGCTGCGTGTTGTAGAGCAGCGCGCCGCCCTCGATGCGCACGCCCTCGACGCGGATGTTCGAGTCCTTGCGCGAGCTGCGGCCGATCCAGATGCCGTTGACGACCGCGCCGCCGGGGTTCTGCGCCCGCAGCGTCGCGCCCGAGAGCAGCCGGCGCGGCTCGGCGGAGCCGTTCCAGCCGATGGCCGGGTACGTGCCGTCCTTCAGCACCACGGTCCCCACGACCGACAGCGCGGTATCGAGCGAGCACGGCGCCGCCTCGGCGCAGGCCGAGCCCGAGCCCGAGGGGGCGGCCCAGCGCGCACCGGCAGGCGGCGGGTCGACCGGCGGCGGCGTGACGACCGGGCAGCCGTCCGGCGCGACACCGGCCACCGTCGGGCAAGCGTCCGATGAGTCCGGGATGCCGTCTCCGTCGCTGTCAGACGGCGCAGGCGGCGCGCTCGCGATGGTCACGTCCACCGATGCACTCGCGCCGCCGCACGTCACCGTGGCCGTCAGCGGCTGCGGGACAGGCGCCGAGACACTGCCCGAGGTCGGCACCGCCTGCGACTGGCCGAGCGCCGAGAGCGTGCAGGACGCGGCGCCCGTGCTCGCCCAGGTGAGGGTGGTCGACGCACCGGCCGCCGCGACCGGGTTCGGGCTTGCGCTGATCGTCGCCGTGACGGCAGGCGGCGGCGGGTCGACCGTCACCACCACTGCGACACCCGCCGAGGTGCGGCAAGTGTATGAGCGCGTCACGGCCAGCGCCTTCGCAGCCTCCACGCACGCATCGAGCGTCGCGTGCCGGCTCACGATGGACGCACCACGGTACAGCGGCCAGTCCCCTGGCGTGACCGTGGCGACCGTCGCGGCCTGCGCCGTGCCGGCGAGCGCGAGGAGAACAAGAGCGAGACGTGTACGCATGGTCAATCCCACCGTCCGAACGAAGTGAGTGATGGCACGCTTAGCTCCTCGGCTGGCGCCGGCGCAGCCGGATCGTGATGTCATCGGGAGTGCCGCCGTAGTCGATGACGAAGGCCTCTTCGATCGTGGTCGGTCGCGGCGAGTCGGTCGGCGGCAGCTCGGTCGGCGGGCTTTCCTGCTCCTCTTCGGGCGGAAGCGCCTTGGTCCTGGTCGACCAGTCGGCGGCGAGGCCGCCGATCGTGACCGTCGTCACCACCAGGGTGTCCGCGGTGTTCGCGGTCGCGTGCCGGAGCTGGAGGGTATGGCCCGGGGCGATGGAGCTCTGGCCGCCGATCCACGGGCCGGCGTCAATCCGCATTTCGCCGTTCGCCACGATGATTGGCGCGGGCGCATTGATACCGCTGACGGTGATCTGCGCCGACTCGGTGATTACCGAGAGCTCCTGGCCGACTTGGTCGACGAAGTCGAACGCCGCCGGAACCGTGTCGGTGGGCTCCACAGTTGCCCAGGCGCCCCAGGTTTGGTCAGAGGCCGCCCAAACTCGGAACTCGAAGGCCGTGGGCGTGTAGCCCGAGAGGAAACCGTAGGCGCCGTCCGCGTTGACGAAGAGACCCGCGGGAGCGGCGCCGCCGCCGACGCCGCGAACCTGCAGCTGGTCGCCGGCGACGAGCGTGGGCAGCGCTTCGAGCGCGCCCGCGGCCGCGATCGAAATGAGATCGACGTAGAGATGGCCGGCCGGCGGGTGGATCGTAATGGCGATGGAGCCGTACGCGCCGCCGTTATCGGTGACACGCAAGCTCGCCGCGCCATGCTTCAGGTCGGCCCCTGCGGTCTCGAAGACGGTATCGAACTGGATGGAGGCCGCCGCCCAAGAGTCGATGGTCTGCGTGACCGCGACGCTTCCTTGGCGCAGCGTGACCGAACCTGCGCCCTGGCTCGCGCCGAAGTTCGAGCCGGTGACGACGACGTCAACCTGCCCACCAAGGATGATCTCGTCGGTATCGACGTCGGTCGGGCTCGGTGCCGCGGAGCTCTGATCCTTGAACGTGATGACGGTCCAGAGAGTCGTGACGGCCTGGGTGACGCGATTGGCGACATTGCCGGTCGCGCCCGCGCCGCTGTTGAGCTTGTAGGCAATCGATATGCTTTGCTCGTTGCCAGTCGGGCTCGCCTTGGTGTTGCGGAACTGCGCGACGCCGCCCGGGTTCGACCAACCGCCGGTCTGCAGCGTGAAGGGCTCGCCGTCGTAACCGGTGTTGAACCACGTTGCGATAGTGACGCCGGAGTCCGTCGCGGTCTGTCCGGTCGCCGTGACATCGAAGGGAGAGCTCGGCACGGCGTAGCCCGAGGCCTGCACGACGTCAACTGCCCAAGTGGGCGTCCCGCTCGGACGAAAAACCAGCATCTGCACCGAGAAGTGCAGACCCGCTTGAAAACTGGTCGTCCAGCTCGGGTTCGCCTCCCAGGTCCCGTTATAAACGCACCAGAACGTGCGCTTGCGCTGCGACCCGGACGAGTATGGCGCAATCGCATTCCACGTCTGCCCACCATCCTCGGCGATCGATAGCGTGGCGCCGGGATCTCGCTGGGTAACCTCGACGTAGACCAGGTCTCCCTCGAGCATCGCGGCTGGCGGCGTGATTGCCACCGGTATCGCGCCGTCGCGGACGTCACCCCCGTTAGCGGGGTTCGCCGCATAGCCGAAGAAGCTAGCGCTCACGTCTCCCCCGTGATCGGAGTGACGCCACGCTCAGCGAGCTTCGACGGGAATGCGGTGCGCAGCGCGCGGCGGGTGGCCAGGTTGTTGAGGTACTGCTTGACGCCGTTGGGCGTGTTCCACGCGCAGCCTGCCGCGCCGTAGGCTTCGGCGGTGCTGTTCATCTTCGTGTAGATGAAGTGCGTACACTTCAACACGTCGGCCGCGTGGTCCGCGTAGATCGCCGCCGTGAGCGAGGTGTTGGGCACCACCTGCATTTCGTACTTGCTGGCCGCCTCGAGGCGCCGGTCCGGGTTTGTCTTTACCCATTCGGCGCCGTTCCAGGTGTAGCCGGCGATTCCGAGCATGCCCCAGGACGCGCCATACGTCCAACCTGAGCCGGCCGGGTTCGCGTCGTAGACGATCGCATCCGGCGCGCTGATGGCGTTGCCCAGCGCGTGCGAGCGCAGCGCGTACGTCACCGTCTGATTGTGCCCCCAGACGTAGTTGATGCCAGGGCCGGCGATCTTCTTCGTCCAGAGGCCCGGCAGCGCATCGCACAGTCGATTGACCTGGGCGATGTAGTTTTCCTGAGTGAATGCGGGGTCGCCCCATTGGGAATACGAGAGTTCTCCGAACTCGAAGAACTCGACCATGGGATCGGCGTCGAACTCGCCGGCGATCGCGGCGATCAACGCGAGCAAGTAATCCATGGTCTGCGCGTCGTGGAGCGTAGCGCCCTCGCCGCCGCCGTCCGTGCAGACCTTGACTCGGCCCTCGTTGATGAGCCAGTCGGGCGTCGCACGCATGTTCGCCTGCGGCGTGCTCGGCACGCTCGAGCCACCGAACTTTCGGGTCTTCAGCTGAATCCCGAGCCGGTGGCCGTTGGTCTTGCAGCGATCAAGGTGCTGGTGGATCAAGTCGAGACCGGCGCCGTAGCTGCCCTTGCTGGGTTCGAGGTCGCCCCAGGCGAATTGCGTGGCAATGAATCCGATGTTGCTGCCGACGTCGCTCGCGATCTCGTCGTACTCAGCCAATTGGGTCGAGAGCAGTTCGGCGTAGGGCTGCTTGTTCGTGCGCACACCGTAGCCGGGATTCCAACTGAAGGTATTCGAAGGCGCTGGCGGCTCGACGTAGGAGCGCTGAGAGCCATCGCTCCAGATGATTGGTGTCCAGACCTTCGGCCGCGCGTCTTTGGTCATACCGCGACCTGACGCCCAATGCGCTCGCCCGCGGCCTGCGCCATGGCGGTCGCGCCCTCAGCCTCAACCATGCGCGCGTCCTGCTCACGCTGCGCCTCCGCGCGAGCTCGGCGACGCTGCTCGACGTCACGAGCGTTGCGGGTGAGCTTTGCCGGCACGCCGAGCAGCTGCGCGCGCGTGCGCGCCGCCTCGTCGAAGTCGTAGTTGTCGAGAATCGACGGCTCGACTTCGGCCTCGTTCATCAGCACCGTCTCGTACTGATCCATCGCCGAGACGTCCTCGAGCGACTGGGCGCGGGCGAGCGGGCTCACGTACTTGATCGACACCGAGCGATCGCGCAAGCCTTCCGGTGCAGGCGGCAGCGCCCCGGCGCGGTAGGCAAGCCCAAAGCAGCGCTCGATCATCGGCTGCAGGAACTCCGCCTGCAGGCGCCCGTAGACCGGCCCGAGCAGCTGACGGATGAGGCCGACGCGCACGTGCACCTCGTATGCCGTCATCTGCGGGCCGTCCTGGGGCTGCAGCTGATCGGCCATGAAGATGCGGCGGATCGCGGCCTGCAGGCGCTCCTCGGCGGCGAAGGCCACGTTGAAGTCGGAGCCGGTCTCGAGCGGCTCCATCGATTTAATGTCCGCCATCACCACGATCTTGCGCGGCCCGATCTTCACGGTGCGCGGGTTGAGCACGCCGTCGTCGACGGCCTTCCACATGCCGGACACGGCAATGTCCGCGGCCGCGAGCTCCATGCGCTTGATCTCGTTGAGCGTGCGCATGTCGGGCAGCGCATCCGCCGCCGGGCCAACCGCGTAGTGCGACGCGGGCAGCAGCTGCCAGCGCGGCGCCACGCAGGGGAACTCGTGATAGCCCTTCTCGCGCACGATCCGCGCCGCTTTCAGCTCCACGTGGAACGAGGCGAACGGCAGGTCGCGCGCGAAGATCGCATCCGAACGCCCTTCCGGCCGCGGCTGCAGTGCATGCAGGAACGTCACCAGCGTGTCGGGCTTGGATTCCGCCAGCTCGCGCGTCTTCTCCGAGATCGCACCGCCGAACTCGGCGAGCGCCTGCTCGGCCGTGAGCTCGTACTCGCGGTAGATCGTGTCGATGCGGCCGCCGGGTTTGCTTGCGCTGACGCAGCACTGCGCCGCGGGCCAGGCATCGAAGCGCAGGCCGCCGCCAGGTTCTTCGTCGATGTAGAGCACGAACCAGCCGATTGAGACCGCGTCGAGGATCGCTTCGAACCCTGCCGCGTCGTAGTTCGCGCCGTGGATGTTGCGCCAGAGCCGATCGGCGGTTTCATCGAGCCAGACGCGCTCATCCCCCTGCGCCTTCGGCAGCTCGAGCGCGAACCAGCGCGAGTTGGCCGGCGTGACCCCGCCCATGATCGCCGAGGCGAGGATGCGCGCCGAATCCGCGCCGGTGCCATCGACCAGGCGCGCGCGGCGCTCGGCGCCGGCGACCGCACTTGTGTCAGTGCGGCCGAAGCCGTCGCCGCGGTATGGAAACGTGTGATCGAGGCAATCGCGCCAGACTGATTCGTGCTTGGCGCGGGCCGCCTTCATCGCGGCGTGCCGCCGCTCGAGCTGCTTGGCGTCCATGCTCAGAAGCCGATATCGAACCGATCGAAGCCGCTGCCCGCGCCGAAGGACTCAGCGCCGCCCGCGAGTACGCTGCCGCCCCCCGAGGCCGCACCGCTCCCCGACGCAGCACCCATGACCGACCGGCCGGCCCCGAGGAGCGAACCCTGGCGCCGGCGCCGGCGGGTCGCGGCGGTCTGCAGGTTGGCGGCAGTCGCCGCTTCCTGCTCGATGCGGATGCGCTCAGCCTCAGCAGGATCGACCGTCTCGGTCGATACCTTGCGCTTGCGCTTGCCGAAGTACGGATCCTTCAGCGACCCGTGGAAGATGCCGTCGTTGCCGCACATGCGCGGATCAGGCGCGCGAGTTCGTCACGCCGCCCGAGAGCAGCGCCCGCGCCTGCGCCAGGCGCCGTGGATCTTCGGCGGTCGAGATCACATGCCCCTGCTTCGACATCACCGACTGGCCGTGCGGAATGCTGGCCGGGTTGATCTCCGACTGGTCGGGGACGTAGTCGGGTGCCGCACCCGCCTCGAGCGGCAGCGGCGGCTCGAGGAGGGCATCGGCGGCCGCGGCCTCGTCTGCCGCCCGATCGGCAGCGACGACGGGATCCTCGCCGGCCGGCAGACCGGTGGATGATTCGCCAGGGACGGCGAGCGGCAGCGGTTTCTTGGCCATGGGATCCTCCGGTGGGCGGCGGTCGGGAATATCTCCCCGGCTCGTGGTCGAAGTCCCGACCAGGCGAATCAACTGCGCGAGAAATCCTGCGTCATCGGCAGATCGTTGCGCGTCTTGTCGGTGGCCTGCAGGTAGAACCCGATGAGACGCTCGCCGGAGGCGTGCTGCGGGCGCGTGACGCCCTGGGCGTACTCCACGAGCATCGAGTGTGAGGTGCCGACCTGGCCGGCGACCGAGCGCAGCGAGAAGCCGAGGCGGCGCAGCTCACCGAGCAAGCTCGGCCAGTCGACGACACGCGCGCTCACGCGCTCGGTCCTTCGAGATACGCCAGGACTGCCCCCTGCAGCGCCTGGTGGGCTCTGCGCTCCTGCTCGGTGAGGATCGCGGTGTTCTGGGTCACGAGACATCAACCTCCCGCAGGCGCCAGCGGCCGCGCACTTTCTTCCAGCCGTGCGCGAGGATTCGGATGCCAGCTCTTCGCACTGCCCCGACGTGCTCGTGCTCGCTGATCTTCGTGATGCGCGAAGCAAGGTTGCTGTCGCTTGTCGCCTGGACGCCGACGATCTCGCCTTCCTTCAGGCAGAGCACGTCGATGAAGCCGTAAAGGTCCTGCCGCACGCGGGCGTGTGGATTCCACTTCTCGGTGACGGCTACGGTGTAGCCACGTTCGCGCATCACCTCCAGGCTGCGCTGCGTCGGGGAGCTCATGCAGCCCGAGCCTCCGGGCGCTCAAAATCGAAATACAGTTGGCCGGTCTCGGCGATCATCTGCTTCGCCTGGCGAACCTCTGGCGAGGCATCCCCGTGCCGCTGCGCGACCGCGTCGAACCAGCCGAGTCGTCGATCATGCCGCCGGATGCGCAGCTTCGGCCGATCCACGGCGTCCGTCAGCGATAGCTCGGTCTCCTCGTCGAGCACGCGCTCGAGGTGCATCAGCTCGTGATCGATCAGTGCGTCACGCTTCCTCGCCGAGAGCGTGAGCCAGTTGCTGCGGTCGATCACGACGACCGCGTCGGCGATGCCCAGCGCTCTGTCGCGCGTCGGCGTGATGCGCGTGACCGCCTGCGCCGGATAGCCCTGGTGCGTGAGCACGGGCTCGGTCGCTTCCAGGTCGAAAATGAACAGCGCGGCGATCGTGACGCCGTCGAGATCGGGGCTGTGGTGCTGCTCGCGCACACGCTGGATCGTGCGGATCACGTCATCGCTCGCTGCGGAATAGCTTTTCATGATTCACCTGCTGGTTTCAGACTTGCCCGGCAAACGCGCGCGCGCGTACCGCATCGGCGGCGGCGGTCATGCAGCCTCCCTCGCCACGTGATCCTGGGCAATCGCCGAGGCGCGCTCGACGCACCAGCGAACCTGCTCGTCGGTCCGCCTTCCCGCGGCTTTGTCGCGCGCGTCGAACTCATCCAGGAGCGCGCGCAGGTCGGCCCCGAGGCTGTAGGCGTTCGCAGCCAGGATCGCCTGGAATTTGCGGACGCTCAAGCCGGCAGCATGGGCCGCAGCGCCGACGATCACGGTGCGCCAGTAGCCGCGCACGAAGTCATCGGCCGGCTTGGCGTTCTTGCGATCCGTCTCGCGCAGCAGGGCTTGGAACTGCGGCAGTGTGGGCGGATGTTGCCACGCCTTCTCCCCCATCATCTCGAGCGCATTGCGGATCACATCGGCGTCCCAAGGCCGCAAGCACTCGAGCCATGCCCTGGTCGGCACCGGGCCGTACTCGTCGAGCCAGCGCTTGCCGAAACGCTCGCCCATGGACCGCCAGAAGCGCTCGATGATCGGGTTGGTCACAGGCTCGGCTCCGTCGTGATGGCGTCGAGTCGATCGATCAGCGACGGCCGGGCCGCCGCGATTCGGCCACCGCCAGCACCAGCAGCAGCGGCAGGCACGTCGAGCCGACGAGCTCGCGCCGTGGCGAGCAGGTAAGCGAAGCGTTTGCCGGGCAACTCTGCGGCGAGATCGCGCAATTGCTCGGGCGTGACGCCCTCGGCGAGTGCGGCGAGCAGATTTGGGTGACTCGGGTTGACGTCGAGGCAGCCGGCCTCGCGCATCAGCCGGCAGGCCTGGCCGGCTGTGGTCAGGTACGCGATCGGCACAGCCTGTGGGGGGTCGAGCGCGAGCGCGCGCGGCTCGCGCAGCGAGCCAGAGTTTCCCTGTCCCTGTCCCTGTCCCTGTCCCTGTCCCTGTCCCTGTCCCTGTCCCTTGGAGCCAATGTCCCGACCTTGTCCCGGGGACATGGCGGCACTGTCCCCAGGGACAGCCGCAATTGTCCCCGGGGACATGGCGGCACTGTCCCTAGGGACATTCGGCGTTGTCCTTCGGGACAACCATTCTTCGAATGCG
Organism: Burkholderiales bacterium; assembly: GCA_020845855.1. Lineage (GTDB taxonomy): Bacteria > Pseudomonadota > Gammaproteobacteria > Burkholderiales > Casimicrobiaceae > VBCG01. The sequence goes on along the minus strand of JADLEZ010000447.1, from coordinate 11,855 downwards.
GGAATCGGATCGTCCGTGCCGAGTCGCTGGTTCGCCTTCTTGATGCGCGCGCAGTCGGTGCGGTACCGCTGCTCGAGCTTCGACTGCCATGCCTCCTTCGCCTTTTCCACGACAACTGGGTGGTATAGACGACCGTCCGAGGCCTCCACCCAGTTGGTCAACGCGCCAGCGCGCACCCGGCGCCACTCTTTCAGCACCCGGCCGTAACCGGCGAGCTGCGCGAGCTCGACGTCGTCGTTCGGCAGGGAGCCCGCGGGGATCTGGTGCCAGGACGCACACCACAGCAGTACAGCCGCTCTGAACCCCTCGCCGTCCACCGACGCCGCCATCCGGGAATCACGCAGCCGACGCACGTCGAGAGGCATGAACGGGAAGTCCGTCAGATCGACATCGGCAGCGATCGGTGGAGGCGAGTCGATCATCCCATCAACCCTCACTGACGGACCCCAACTTCACAGGGAGACCCCGGCCATGAACGACCTTTCCGCAATTGACGAGCTCAACGCTTCCTACCTCGCGATGACGGTGATGCTCGCCGCGCTCGCGCAGACCCATCCGAACCCGCAGCTGCTGCGCGAGCACTACGAGCGGCAGCTCGGGGAGACTTTGCTGGCACAGCGCGCTCACTTTTCGCCGCAGACGCTCGCTTCGGTCCAGAAGTTCGGGGAGGTGCAGATGCACTGGCTCGCCGACCCACTTCGCCGAGAACGCGAAGCCAATTGAGCTTGGCGCGGATCTGCCGCGCCACGGCGGGGCGGCGGTTCACGGGGTGCGTCCCCTGGTGTCCCTGATGTGGGCCCGCCCGTCCCTGATGTGGACCTCGCCCGCGGCCATTGCGGTGATTACTTTGGCCGCGTGGATCTTCTCGACCGCCTTGGCGTGCAGCACGTCGCGCGCGACGTCCTGCGCGGATCGGCCGCTCACGTGCGCCTCTGCGGCCAGCCACGCGCGCGTCTCCGCCGTGATCTTCAGCCGCTTCAGGTCGGCGAGGTCGCAGCTCATGACGCCTCGCGGCGGAGGGGCTTGCGCTCGTGGAACGGGTATATGTCCGGCCGGAGGTCGTGGCGGGACACACCAGTCGCTGCTTCAATCGCCAACACGCGCTCCGCGGCGACCTGGCGGCGGCCATTGGCCCACTGCCACACCATCCCCTGCGTCACCCCCAGCATGCGCGCCAGCTCCGTCTGGCCACCGGCCAGTTGCACTGCGCGTTCAATCGCCGATGTTTCCATAGCCCGCATACTAGCCGGGCTATTAAGCCATCGCAATAGCCGCACTAGTGGCGTGGCGGCCAACGTCGAAATAGCGTTGCTACAATGAGCAAGAAACGCGCCCTGACCGCCGAAGAGCTTGCAGCCGCGGCCGCGATCAGGAGAGCACTTGGAGACCCGGCGATCACTCAGGAGGCCGTAGCGGACTTGGTTGGAGTCACGCAGGGCCAAGTGTGGCAGTGGGCGCACGGACGAATGCGCGTGCCGGCGGGGCGCGCGGTGGCCCTCGCCGGCGCGTTGAATCTGGAACCGGCGATAGTCAGCCCGGCGTGGCGTCTCGCCACGGAGAGATCGCGAATATCCTGGCCCTTCCCCTTCGACCGCGCCCGCTACGACCGGCTCACGCCGGGCCAGCAACTGGCGATCGCGTCGGTGCTGCTGCGCGAGTTGGAGAGGATCGAGGCGGAGAGTAAAAGCGCTGCCGTCGAGGCCGACGTGTCGAAGCCCCGCAGCGCTCAGCGACGCGCAGGTTGAGCGGCTGCTGTCCGATGGGTAACGAGAACCCCTGGCGCACGCGCGCCGACTACATCTCCGAGCAGCGGCAAAGGTTCACCGTCACCGCGGCAACGGTAGTAGCACTGGTGGTTGCGGCAGCATCAGGGGCGGCGTCCATATACTTTCAGTGGCGCATGCTGCAGCTTGCGGAACAGACGCGCGACGCGCGATCAGCCTGTCCAGCTCCCGAGCCATGATGACCGCCATCACGCATTGCGCGGCGACGGCCAGCAGCAGGATCACGGTCAACGGAACAAGTAAGCGATCGAGCCACCCTCCGCGCGAAGGGCGCGGAACGAGCCAGCCCTCGTCGGTGAAGCGGGCGCCAGGGACCGGGGAAGCGATCCGAGCGCGCGTTCCTGCCTCGAACGTCGAGGGATCGAGAGAGGATTCCATGGCGGCAATATAGCAAAGCGCGCCGCCTCTCCCGCCAGCACCACAGCAGTTCGACCCGAGTTAGAGCCGCATCCTCACGTAGCGCTCGCCGCCTCCTCCGCCCGAGGGGGCGGCTGGATGCGCGCTGCCCGCAGGTCGAAGTCGGCGCGGATCACCTCGTAGGGCACGCGCACCTGGCCAGCCTCCGTGCGATCGACGAGGCCCAGCTCGATCAGTGCCTGCACATCGCCGTGCACACGCTTCACGTCGCGTTCGAGCGCGCGCGCGAGCGCCCGCTGGCTCGTTGGCCCCAGCGCCTGCAACCGTTCGATCAGCGCCCAGCGCGTCGGCGTCAGCACCCGAAACAGCGCCGCCGGCGATTCGAACGTGAGAAAGCTGCCGCCCGCCCTGCCGCCGCTGTTCCAAGCGCGCACGAAGCGCTCGCCCATCTGGCGCAGCGCCTTGCCGGTGTCCCGCTCGATGCGGATTGTGACGGTCTTCATCGCGCCCTCCATTGCTCGACGTCGGAGAGGAAATCGGCGACCAGCTGCTCCACGCTCGTGAACACATAGCGCATCTCGCGTCGGCCGAGGTGCCGGTGATCGCCCTTCGGCCGCTCGTTGTCGTAGCCGACGATGCGCGCGCCTTCGCGCCCGAAGTACAGGCGGTACTTGTAGCCGTGCGTGCAGCCCTCGACCGGCTGCGGCACGCGCCAGATCACCATCTCCACCCGCGTGCCGTCGTCGAAGTCGAGACGGTCGCGCAGTAAGAGGGTCGCCGGCATGTTGGCCATGATGCCAACGGCTACGCGCGTTGTCAATCATGCCAACAGCCGACCGACCCGCCGCGCCGGCCGGTACTGTCGGAAATACGGCGTCGACAGCTCGCGGCAATAGCTCCACTATTGACGGACATTAATAGCTGGGCTATTCTCGTTTCCACCCACCCGGAGGCCCCATGTACCACCCCGACGACGACGCCAGCCACCTGCTAGTCGCTGGCAATGCCTGCACCGAGTGCGCCGGCGCGTGCCGCGTGACGGTCGGTATCGAGCCGATCACCTACAGCGGCAGCGGTGACGACGCGCGATTCCGCGATGTCAAAGACTGGTGCCCGCGCTGCGAGGGCAGCGGGATCGAGCCTAAGCACTACTGCGGCGAGTGCGAGGCCGCCTCGATCCTCGACTGCTGCGAGTGCGGCGACACGATCGAGCGCGAGCGTGCGGCGCGGTACGGCTGGCATGTCGAGGACGGCATCGCGATGTGTCGGGCCTGCGAATACCAGGCGGCCCGGGTATGAGCGCTGTGATCGAGTCCGAGACTCGCGCGCCGGGTCTGCCGCGCGCCATTGACTCTGATCGCTGCGAGCGCGAGTGCGATGCCGCGCTGCTGCCGCTGCTGCCGCTGCTGCCCGGCGCATCCACTGCGCTACTCGCCGAGCTGCTGCGCGCGGCCTATGCCCTCGGCCGCCGCGACGCCACAAGAGAAGCCCGAGAGAGGTACTGACATGACCGACATCACGATCCCAGAGATGCCGGATAGCCTTGCGCTACCCGCCCCTGCCGCGTGGCGCGCGGGCTGGCTCGCCGGCTACGACGCCGCGCTGGCCAAAGTCGAAGCGATCCTGCAGCGCGCGAGCGACGCCGAAGACGCCGAGCGCGCCGAGGGGGCGCCGGCATGAGGCCGCTCATCGAGTCCGACCTGGCCGTGCTCGCGATCCTGCTCGGGCTGCTCGGGGTCTGCGCGCTCGTGGCGTGGGTCATCGAGTGGCGCGCGTGGTATCGCGGCGCGCAGATGTACGTGGACGAGGCGCCCGAGGACGACCCGCGCGACAAACTCGCCGAATTCCGGCGCTGGCAGGCGCAGCGCAAGACCACGAACTGATGGCCGAGCGTGCGCATGTCGCGCACCACACCCACATAGGAGTACCGACGATGAGCAAGTCCCAGACCACCACCGCCCCCCCGACTCTCGGCGCACCCGGCGCGGATGCACTTCCAGAACCGGTTGCGCGCCGCGGTCTAAACGAAGCGCAGTGGCGCACTCTCAAGGGATCGCTGTTCCCCGGCGCTTCGAACGACTCGATTCTGATGGCCGTTGACTACTGCAAGGCGCGGCAGCTCGACGTCATGAAGAAGCCCTGCCACATCGTCCCGATGAACGTGCGGGACGCGAAAACCGGCAGCTACGGCTGGCGCGACGTGATCCTACCGGGCATCTACGAGTACCGGATCACCGCGCACCGCACCGGCCTCTACATGGGGCGCTCGGCGTTCAAGTACGGCCCTATTGAGCCGTATCTAGACATCGACGCGCCGTCCTGGTGCGAGGTGTCGGTCTACCGCTGGAGCGATCGCGCGAAAGAGAAGATGGAGTTCTGCGTGCGCGTCGTCTTCAGCGAGGTCGCGAACACGAAGAAGGACAAGCAAACCGGCAAGCTGAGCCTCAACGAGAAGTGGTCGAAGTCGCCGACGCAGATGCTGACGAAATGCGCGGAGGCGGCGGCGCTCCGCGAGGCATTTCCCGACGAACTCGGCGGGGAAGCGACGGCGGAAGAAATGGAAGGTCGTGTAATCGACATCACCGCCCAGCCGGTGAGCACAAAGCCGAAAACCACGGCGCCACAGGCACGCGCCGCTGCGTCCACTGCGCCGGCCGACCTGCTCCCGCCGACCGAGGAAGAACTGTTCGGCCAGCTCCGCAACGTCCTCGACTTCGCGGGCGTACCCGAGTCCGAACTGCTGGAAAAGTTCGATGTCGCCGGCACGGGGCTCGAATCGTTCCCCGCCACGAAGATCCCCGACGCCCTCATCTGGTTGAACAGCCTCCATGCTGGCTGAGCTGAAATTCAACGCGACGACGCACATCTATACGCTCGGCGGCCGCGTGCTGCCGAGCGTGACGCAGGCGCTGCAGGTGCTCGATCAGTACGAGAATGTGCCGGCCAGGACGCTAGAGGCTGCGAGGGAGTTCGGCGTGCACGTCCATCTAGCGTGCGAACTGTGGGATCGCGGGACGCTCGACGAGTCCGCGCTCGATATGAACCTGCGGCCCTACCTCGACGGCTGGCGGAAATTCCGCGGCGACACCGGGTTCGTCCCGACGCACATCGAGGAGCGCGTGCTGCATCGCCAGTACCGCTACGCCGGCACGGTCGATCGCATGGGCATGCTGCGCAACAGGCCCGCACTGATCGACATCAAGTCGGGCATGAAGCCGAAGTCGGTCGGCGCCCAGACGGCTGCGTATGCCGCGGCGTGGTGCTATGCCAACAGCTACAACCGCGCACTTTCGCGCTACTGCGTGCAGCTCATGCCCGGCGACTACCGCCTGCACGCGCTCGACGATCCTGCGGATTTTCCGCTGTTTCTGAGTTGCCTTAACGTCCACACTTGGAGATCCCGCAATGCAGCTTGACCCCCTCGAATCCCGCCCCGAAGTGCAGGCTCTCGCGTCGCAAATCAGCGATCTGGAATCCTTCGCAAGCGCCTACGTCGTCACGACGCCCGAGCAGTACCAGGCCGGCGCCGAGGATCTGAAGCGCGTGAAGGCCGCGCAGAAGCACCTCGAAGAAACGCGCACGGCCTTCACGCGCCCAATCAACGAATCGCTGAAGCGCCTGAATAGCTTCTTCCGCGCGCCGGCGGAGCGCCTGGCAGCAATCGAGCGGACGATCAAGTCGCGGCTGATCGCGTACTCGGATGAGCAGGAGCGCATCCGCCGCGAGAAGCAGCGCATTGCCGATGAGGAAGCCCGCCAGGCACGGTTGCGCGCCGAGCGCGAGGCCGCTGCCGCGCGGGAGAAGGCCGCGCGAGAGGCCGCGGAGCTGCGCGCCCGCGCGGACGCGGAGGCCGAGGCGGGCCGCGCCGCGGAAGCCGCGAAGCTCGCCGCACGCGCCGAGGCGAAGGTTGAGCGCGCGGAGGTGAAGGCCGAGAGCTTCCAGCAGGCTGCCGCGATGATCGTCGCGCCGGTGGTGCAGGCCGAGCAGCCGAAGGCGATCGGTGTCAGCACGCGGGAAGTTTGGAAATTCGAGGTGGTCGACCCGTCGAAGGTCAGCGCCCAATTCCAGATGCCGGACGAGCAGAAGATCCGCAAGACGGTTGTTGCGCTGAAGGGCGACGCGGCCGCGGTCGTCGGTCCGGGCGTCAGAGTGTGGTGTGAAAAGATTATCGCGGCAGGTGCCGCCTGACCGCTCGAAGCTGACACCGAGCCCCGGCGGTTTCCGGGGCGTTTGCAAGGAGATGACGAGGATGACCGATGCGAAGTCAGCGACCTGCGCGCACGACGTGACGAGGCCGGACGTATCGGCCGAGGTGCACGACGCCCTCCGCGCGCGAGTAAAGGAACTGGAGCGCGCATTGCAGGCCGCACAGCGCCTGCTCCTGCGCGCAGAGCCGCTGGCCGAGCTCGACGCGCCGACGCTGTATCGAGATATTCTGGCGTGGCGGATACCGAACGCATGAGTGCAGCCGGACAACTCATCCCCTTGGACACCTGGGCCGAGCGGCGCTTCCCGATTCGTACGCCTCACGTCCAGACCATCCGCCGGTGGGCCCGAGAGGGAAAAATCCACCCTGCCCCGCAGAAGCACGGCCGGGCGTACTATGTCAGCCCCAACGCCGAGTACCTGTCGGACGAGCAGCTGGTGCAGAGGCTGACCCGTGACACCCCGGCGCCGTAGCCTCTCCAGGCGCGGCTGGCCCGCAAACCTCTACTGCCGCGGCGGCTATTTCACATGGAGGGATCCACGCACGCGCGAGGAGATCGGGCTTGGCCGCATCGCGAAGGAGGACGCCTTTCGGCAAGCGATCGAGGCGAACCTCTGGCTCGCCAAGCAGCTCGACCAGCCTCGACTTGTCGACCGCCTCACGGGGAACCAGGAGCGCACGGTCGGCGCCTGGGGAGAGCGGTTCTGGCAGGATCTCAAGGCCCGCGACCCGCCCCTGGCGGCCAACACCCTGAAGTCGTACAAGAGCCTCCTTGGGCGCACTCTCCAGACCTTCGGCGAGCGCGCACCCATCCGCAGCATAACGCCCCTGACGGTCGACGCAGCACTGAAAGCGCTGGCGGGCACGCCGCGCTTGGCGCAGGCATGGCGGTCGTTCCTGAAAGAGTTCAGCCGGGCCGCGATCGTGCCCGGCTGGCTGGACGAGAACCCGGTCCGGGACGTCCGAGCCGGCCGGGTGGTCGTGAAGCGCGCCCGCCTCACCCTGACGGTGCTTCGGCAGGTCTACGAGTCCTGCGAGACAGTCTGGCTGCGCAATGCCATCGCCCTGGCGCTGCTCACCGGGCAGCGCCGGGAGGACATCGCGCTCGCCCAGGTTGCCGAATTCCGGGACGACGCCTGGCGCCTGACGCAGCGCAAGACCGGTGCGAAGCTGGAGATCCCGCTCGAGCTGCGCCTCGACGCCTTCGGGATGAGTCTGCGGGACGTCTACGAGCAGTGCCGGCGCACCGGGGTGCTCTCGCGCTACCTGATCCACCAGACCGCCCCCTACGGCAACAGCCCCGTCGGGAGCCCCATCTGGAAGGACACCGTCTCCCGGCGCTTCTCCGGCGCCCTGGCGGCCCTGGGGCTCGATTGGGGCGAGAAGACACCTCCCACCTTCCACGAGATCCGGAGTCTCGCTGAGCGCCTCTACGGCGCCCAGGGCAACGTCGACACGCAGCAGCTCCTGGGACACGCTGACCCGGAGACCACCCTGCTCTATCGCAACAACCGAGGGGCGGAATTCGTCCGGGTGACGATCAAGCCCCGGTAGCGCGATCGATCGAATAGTGAATGGATAGTGACGGATGGCGGTTTTCAGCCGAGAACCCGCGTGTCCATCTGCTTCCCAAGCAGACGAACAGGATCCGCATCAGTCCGCGGCCCCGGCGGCGGCCGCGCCGCCGCGCGCGTGCAGCTGCGCCGCCGCGCGCTGCAGATCGGCCGGCGTGTTGATGTCCTGGCCGGGTCGCTCGAGCGCATCGGCGATGCGGATCTCGAAGCCGTTGGCGAGCGCGCGCAGCTGCTCGAGCTTCTCGGCCTCCTCGAGCGCCGCGACCGGCAGCGCCGCCAGCCGGCGCAGTGCACCGACGCGGTAGGCGTAGAGACCGACGTGGCGGCGCGCGCCCGCGAAGCTCGGCGGTGCGCCGGGCACAGCACCGTCGCGGTGCCAGGGGATCGGCGCGCGGCTGAAATACAGCGCGCGGCCTTCGGCGTCGGCGACCACCTTGACGGCGTTCGGGTCGAGGTATTCCTCGACCGAAGTCACCGGCACGGCGAGGGTCGCGAGATCGGCGCGCTCGTGGCGCGCGAGCAGCTCCGCCACCTGGCGCAGCAGGCGCGGCGGCAGCAGCGGTTCGTCGCCCTGCAGATTGACGACGATGTCGCCGCTCTCCCAGCCGGCGCGCGTAGCCGCCTCGGCGATGCGGTCGGTGCCGGAGGCGTGCGTAGCCGCGGTCATGACCACGGCAGCGCCGAAGCCGCGCGCGGCGTCGGCGATGCGCACATCGTCGGTGGCCACGAGCACTTCGCTCGCGCCGCTGCGACGCGCGTTGTCGTGCACCCAGTGCAGCATCGGCCGGCCCGCGAGCTCGACCAGCGGCTTGCCCGGGAACCGCGACGAGGCGTAGCGCGCAGGGATCACGACCCGGAACACGGTAACTCAGCGCTCCAGCAGCGGGTCGTCCGCGGCGAGCTGGCGCGCCTCCTCCTCGATCATCACGGGGATGCCGTCGCGGATCGGGAAGGCCAGACGATCGGCGCGGCAGACCAGCACCTGCGCATCGCGACGATGGACGACGGGACCCTTGCAGATCGGGCAGGCCAGGATTTCGAGCAGTCGTGTGTCCATCCGTCAGTGCCTCGCGTGGACCAGGGAAACGATGCGGTCGACGATCGCGCGCCCCGCATCGGGCTCGAGGCGGGCGGCGACCGGCAGCTCCCAGAGCCGCGGATCCGCGAACGCCCGGCATTTTACGGCATCCTTGGAAGTCATCAGGACCGGCAGCGCGTCGCCGAATGCGAGGTCTGCCGCGCGGAACGCGTGGTGGTCGGGGAACGCGTGCTCGCGCAGGTCAAGGCCCGCTGCGCGCAGCGTCGCGAAAAAACGCGCCGGATTGCCGAGAGCCGCGACCGCGTGCACGGGTGCGCCGCGGAACGACTCCAGCGACCGCTGTTCGATCCGGATCGCGCCTGCAGCCGCATCGGCGCCGGCCTCAGCGACGCCCGTCACACCGACCGGCCGGCGCGCCGGGCCTGGCTCGAGCCGCATTGCGAAGCAGGCCTCGGCCGCGATCTGCGGGCCCGGCCGCCAGCCGCCCGCACCGTTGACGACCACGGCGTCGACCGTCGCGAGCCGCGACGGCGGCTCACGCAGCGGGCCGGCCGGCAGCAGGCGGCCGTTGCCGAGTCCGCGTGCGGCGTCGACCACGGCGATCTCGAAGTCGCGCGCGAGCGCATAGTGCTGCAGACCGTCGTCGCAGATCACGACGTCGACACCGAGCGCGTGCAGGCGCGCGGCACCGGCACTGCGCACCGGCGCGATCACGACCGGCCAGTCGCCGGCTGCTGCCAGCAGCAGCGGTTCGTCGCCGATCTCGGCGGGGTCGTCGCCGGCGTGCACCTCTCGCACCTCGTGCGCACGCCCGCGGTAGCCACGCGACAGCAGCCCCGGCCTGAGGCCGCGCGCGCGCAACGCCTGCGCCAGCCAGATCACGAGCGGCGTCTTGCCGGTGCCGCCGACCGAGATGTTGCCGACGACGACGACCGGCAAGCCGGCGTGGGTGCGACGCAGCAGGCCCGCGCGGAACGCTGCGCGCCGCAGCGCGATCAGGCCGCCGAACAGCGCGCCGAGCGGCCGCAGCCAGGCGCCCCGCCGCCCCGAGGCGTCGTACCAGGCGGACTCGAGCCAGGACTGCACGGCGCAGCGGCCTTCAGGCCGCGAACTGCAGGCGGTGGAGCTGCGCATACGGCCCCTCGCGCCGCAGCAGCTCGGCATGCGTGCCGGTCTCGATGACCCGCCCCTCGTCGAGCACGACGATGAGGTCGGCCTGCTCGATGGTCGAGAGGCGATGCGCGATGACCAGGGTCGTGCGACTGCGCAGCAGCCGCGCCAGCGCCGCCTGGATCCAGCGCTCCGACTCGCTGTCGAGCGCGCTCGTGGCCTCATCGAGGATCAGCACCGGCGCGTTCTTCAGCAGCGCGCGCGCGATCGAGATGCGCTGCTTCTGCCCGCCCGAGAGCCCCGCGCCACGGTCGCCGATCATGGTATCGAGGCCTTGCGGCAGCTCGCGCACGAAGTCCATGACGAAGGCCGCCTCGGCCGCAGCCTCGACTGCCGCAGCGTCCGCGCCGGAGGTGCTGAAGCGGATGTTGTTGCGGATCGTGTCGTTGAACAGCACGACGTCCTGGCTGACGAGGCTCACCTGCTCGCGCAGGTCGACGCGCCGGTACTCGCGCACGTCGAGGCCGTCGAGCAGCACGGCGCCGCGGTCCGGATCGTAGAAGCGCGGCACCAGGCTCACGAGCGTCGACTTGCCGCTGCCCGACTTGCCGACGATGGCCACGGTCTCGCCCGGCGCCACGTGGAAGCCGACACCCTGCAGCACGACGCCCTTGTCGCGCGAATAGGTGAAGCTCACGTCGCGGAACTCGATCTCGCCGCGCGCACGCACGATGCGCCGCTCGCCGCCCGCGTCTTCGACCGGCGTGTCGAGGACCTCGAAGACGCTCGCGCCGGCTGCGATGCCCTGCTGCAGCGGCCCGAAGATCTGCACCAGGCGGCGCAGCGGCGCGGTGATCAGCAGCAGCGCCGTCAGGAAGGACATGAAGTCGTCGACGCGCATCTCGCGCGTGAACACCTGGCGGATCGCGAAATAGAGCACGCCGGCGAGGCCGACCGCCGCGATCAGCTGCACCACCGGGTTGGACAGCGCCTTGGCGCCGATCAGGCGCATGTTGGTGTGCCGGTTGAGCTCGTTGACCGTGGCGAAGGCGCGCTCCTCGTGCGCCTCGGCGTTGAACACCTTGATGACGCGGTTCGCATCCAGCGCCTCCTTGGCGACGCGGGTCACATCGCCCATCGACGCCTGGATGCGCGCGCTGTAGCGGCGGAAGGAGCGGTTGATGTGGCGGATCAGCCAGGAGATCAGCGGCGCGAGCGTCAGCGCGAAAGCCGCGAGCTGCCAGTTGAACCAGAACAGCATGCCGAGCAGGCCGAGGATGGTCAGCGTGTCGCGGATCAGCACCGTGACCGCGCTGGTCGTGGCCTCGGCGACCAGCTCGACGTTGTACGTGAGGCGCGAGAGCATCTGGCCGGAGGCGGAGTCGTCGTAGTAGCGCGTCGGCAGGCGCAGGTAGTGCGCGAACAGCTCCGCGCGCATCGCCTTGATGATCTGCCGGCCGACCCAGCCCGGGAAATAGTTCGAGACGTAGTCGCCGATGCCGCGCAGCGTGAACAGCAGGATCGCGCCGACCGGCACCAGCCACAGCACGCGCGGATCGGGCTCGACGAAGGCGCCGCCGAGGAACACCTTGACGAGATAGGCCAGCGCCGAATCGGTGGCCGCGAACAGCGCCATGCCGAGCACGCCGATCGAGAACATGCCGAGGTGCGGGCGCGCGTAGCCGAGCAGCCGGCGGTAGACGCGGCCCGGATCGTCGACCTGGACGGGCGCCTGGATGTTCAACGCCCGGGCGGCGCCGGCGGCGCGGTCACGGTCGCGATGT
>JADLEZ010000446.1 GCA_020845855.1 Burkholderiales bacterium | reverse complement strand
GGCGCCAAGATGATCGTGGCCGACCCGCGCTTCACGCGCACGGCGGCCAAGGCGGACGAGTACGTGCGCTTCCGCTCCGGCACCGACATCCCGTTCCTGTTCGGCTTGCTGTACCACGTCTTCAAGAACAACTGGCAGGACGACAAGTACATCAACGACCGCGTGTACGGGATGGACAAGGTGCGCGAGGACGTGCTCGCCAAGTGGACGCCCGACAAGGTCGAGGAAGCGTGCGGGGTGCCGGAAGCGCAGATGTTCAAGGTCGCCGAGATGATGGCCAAGAACCGGCCGTCGACCATCGTCTGGTGCATGGGCCAGACCCAGCACTCGATCGGCAACGCGATGGTGCGCGCCTCCTGCATCGTGCAGCTCGCCCTCGGCAACATCGGGATATCGGGCGGCGGCGCCAACATCTTCCGCGGCCACGACAACGTGCAGTGGGCGACCGACATCGGTCCGAACCCGGATTCGCTGCCCGGCTATTACGGCTTGGCGCCGGGCTCGTGGCGGTTCTTCGCCGGCGTCTGGGGTGTCGACTACGAGTGGATCAAGAAGCAGTACGCCGAAGGCATGATGGAGAAGCCCGGCACCACGGTGTCGCGCTGGATCGACGCCGTCATGTACCCCAACGACGTCGTCGACCAGGGCCCGAACGTGCGGGCGATGGTGTATTGGGGTCACGCGCCGAACAGCCAGACCCGCGGCAAGGACATGGTCGAGGCGATGAAGAAGCTCGACCTCATGGTCGTGATCGATCCGTATCCGTCGGCGACCGCGGCGATGTGCGCGATGGTGCGCAAGGACGGCGTCTACCTGCTGCCCGCCTGCACGCAGTTCGAGACGTCGGGCTCGGTGACCGCGTCGAACCGCTCGCTGCAGTGGCGCGAGAAGGTGATCGAGCCCCTGTTCGAGAGCAAGCCCGATCACACGCTGATGACGAAGTTCGCCGAGAAGTTCGGCTTCAAGAACGAGCTCGTCAAGAACTACGAGATGAAGAAGGACAAGGACGGGTGGGACGAGCCCACCCCCGAGTCGATCCTGAAGGAGATCAACCGCTGCACGTGGACCATCGGCTACACCGGGCAGTCGCCGGAGCGGCTGAAGCTGCACATGCAGAACATGGCGACCTTCGACGTGAAGACGCTGCGCGCCCGCGGCGGCCCCTGCGACGGCGACTACTACGGCCTGCCGTGGCCGTGCTACGGCACCGCGGAGATCAAGCACCCCGGCTCGCCCAACCTGTACCAGACTTCGCGCCACGTCATGGACGGCGGCGGCTGCTTCCGGGCGAACTTCGGCGTGGAGCGCGACGGCGTGTCGCTGCTGGCCGCCGACGGCTCGTATCCCAAGGGCGGCGATCTCACCACCGGCTACCCCGAGTTCGACCACGTGCTGCTGAAGAAGCTCGGCTGGTGGGACGACCTGACCGAAGCCGAGAAGAAGGCCGCGGAAGGCAAGAACTGGAAGACCGACGTCTCCGGCGGCATCCAGCGGGTCGCCATGAAGCACGGCTGCCACCCTTTCGGCAACGCCAAGGCGCGCGCCGTGGTGTGGAACTTCCCGGACGGCATTCCGCAGCACCGCGAGCCCATCTACTCGCCGCGCCCGGACTTGGTCGCCAAGTACCCGACGCACGACGACCGCAAGACCTTCTGGCGGCTGCCCACGCAGTTCAAGTCGCTCCAGGAGAAGAACATCGCGGACAAGGTGCCGGAGAAGTTCCCGCTGATCCTGACCTCGGGGCGCCTGGTCGAATACGAGGGGGGTGGCGACGAGACGCGGTCCAACCCGTGGCTCGCCGAGCTGCAGCAGGAGAACTTCATCGAGATCAACCCCAAGGACGCCAACGACCGCGGTGTCGTCGACGGCGAGTACGTATGGGTGCGCTCGCCCACCGGCGCGCAGATCTCGGTCAAGGCGCTGGTCACCGACCGGGTCGGGCCGGGAACGACGTTCATCCCGTTCCACTTCGCCGGATGGTGGATGGGCAAGGACATGCTCGAGTACTACCCCGAAGGCGCCGCGCCCATCACCCGCGGCGAGGCCGTGAACACCAACACCACCTACGGGTACGACTCGGTCACCATGATGCAGGAGACGAAGACCACGCTTTGCCAAGTGGCGAAGAAGGCGTAAGCCGCGTCGGCCGAAAGTGAAAGTCTACTTTCGGCCGGCAATGCTTCCCTGGAATCGCGGGCAAAGCCCGACGATTCCAGGCTGAAACTGCAACGACTACGTTACGCCTTCGGCGTTCAGTTCTTAGGAGGTACGAACAATGGCCCGAATGAAATTCCTCTGCGATGCCGAGCGCTGCATCGAGTGCAACGGCTGCGTCACCGCGTGCAAGCAGGAGAACAACGTCCCGTGGGGGGTCAACCGCCGGCGGGTGGTCACCATCAACGACGGCGTGCCGGGCGAGCGCTCGATCTCGGTCGCGTGCATGCACTGCTCGGATGCGCCGTGCATGGCGGTGTGCCCGGTCGACTGCTTCTACCGCAGCGGCGAAGGTGTGGTGCTGCACGACAAGGATCTCTGCATCGGCTGCGGCTACTGCTTCTACGCGTGCCCGTTCGGCGCGCCGCAGTTCCCGCAGCTCGGCGCCTTCGGCGTGCGCGGCAAGATGGACAAGTGCACGTTCTGCGCGGGCGGCCCTGAGAAGGACAACTCGGAAGCCGAGTTCGTCAAGTACGGCCGCAATCGTCTCGCCGAGGGCAAGCTGCCCGCGTGCGCCGAGATGTGCTCGACCAAGGCGCTGCTCGGCGGCGACGGCGACGTGATCGCCGAGATCTACCGCCAGCGCGTGACGTCGCGCGGCAAGGGCAGCGAGGTCTGGGGTTGGGGCACCGCCTACGGCCGGCCCGAAGCGCCCAGGGCGCCGGGTGCCGCACCGCCCGGGTCCGCGCCGGCACCGACGGGAGGCAAGTCATGATGCGGCGGCTGACTCATTACGCGGCGGTCGCCGCTTCCGCGATGGCCGCGCTGCTGCTCGCCGGCTGCGGCGAGCGCCCGCAGGTCGTCAATTACAAACAGGGCACCTACCAGGGCAAGCCGGACGAGGCGCCGTACGCGGCGGCGCCGTTCAACGGCAACAAGGAGCAGTGGGAGCGCGACGTCCGCAACCGCACGCAGAACCAGAACGAGTACAAGCGGATCGGTTCCTGAAGACCACCTCGGAGGAGTTCGTGATGGGTAACATCCGTGTCGCGGCCGTGCGATGCACGGTCGTGCTCGCCGCGGCGCTCTGGCTCGGTGCGGCCGTCGCGCAATCGCCTGCGGTGAATCCGAAGGAAGCGGCCGACGCCCGGACGCAGCAGCAGCAGCAGAGGATCCAGCCGCTCAACAACGAGCCCGTCTGGTCGGAAGTCCGATCGGGCACTCCCCAGATGACCCAGGTGCGCGGACGCGAAACCGACGTCCTCATCCAGCCGGAGGGGCAGACGTGGCGGGCGCTGCGCGTTCCGCTGACGACCGCAGGCGGGTTCCTCGTGGCCCTGACGCTCGTCGCGCTGGCGGTGTTCTACCTGTGGCGCGGGCCGATCGGTCTCAAGGCGCCGCCCACCGGCCGCCTGATCCGGCGCTTCACGCTGGTCGAGCGCGCGGTGCATTGGACGGTGGCGGTCACGTACACCATCCTCGCGGTCACCGGCCTCGTCGTCACGTTCGGCAAGGCCGTGCTGCTGCCGATCATCGGCTCGACGCTGTTCTCGTGGCTGGCCACGCTGTCCAAGCTCCTGCACAACTTCGTCGGGCCGATCCTCGCCGTCGCGCTGGTGGTGCTGATCGTGATGTTCGTGCACGAGAACATACCGCGTGCCTACGATTGGCTGTGGATCAGGAAGGCGGGCGGGTTGTTCTCCGGCGAGCACGTGCCGGCGGGCAAGGCCAACGCCGGGCAAAAGGTGCTGTTCTGGCTGATGGCGGTGATCTTCGGCCTCACGCTGGTCGTGACCGGCTTGATCCTCGACTTCCCGAACTTCAACCAGACGCGGCAAACCATGCAGACCGCGAACACGGTGCACATGATCGCCGGCGTCATCGCGGTCGTCCTGCTGCTGGGACACGCCTATCTCGGCGTCGTCGGCGTGAAGGGCGCCTACGACGCCATGCGCACCGGCTACGTCGACGAGACCTGGGCGCGCGAGCATCACGAGTACTGGTACAACGAAGTGAAGGCGGGGAGGGAGGCAGGCGAGGGGGTGCCGCCGCTGGCGCAGCGCACGGCCTAGCGGCGGCGGATGTTCGCCGGCAGTTTTTAGGAGGAGGCCAAAGGAAGCGATGAAGACAATTCGGGCACTTTGCGCGGCCGGCTTGGTGGTCGCGACGTTCGGGTTCGCGGTGGCCAAGCTGCCGGCCCCACCGCCGATGACCGACGAGCAGAAGGCCGCGGCGGAGGCGGCCAAGGCGAAGGCCGCCGCGGCGGCGGAAGTCACCAAGCAGCAGCTGACGGCATCCGAGGACCGCACCGCGGCGCGCTACTTCCAGGAAATGAAAGCCAAGGGCAAGCAGGTGCCGGCGCCGCAGATGGGGCCGGGGGCGCCCGCCAAGTAGCAGCGCCTTTCGAGAATCGCCGTTCAAGCGAGACCGCGTACGCGGTCTCGCTTTTCTACAACTTCACGACCAAGCCCTCGTCGTCGCTCCCGAAACGGGTGGTCAATCCCCACTTCGCCTTGCGCGTCGCGTGGTCCCACGCCTTGTTCAACTCGGTCCTGTAGTTGAAATCGAACGCCTTGCTTTCCGGCCCGAACACGGCGATGCGCGCGAGCGCCTCGGGGTCGGGATGCCTGAACTGCTTGCCGTTGGTCGAGATCAGGTAGCGCTGCGCGGGGGCCGCTTCGACCAGCGCGCGGTCGAGGTTCGCACGACTGCCGTGGTGCGAGACCTTGAACGCGTCGAGCGCAAGCGTGTCGGCGTGCGCGAGCGGCCCGCGCCGCAGGCTTGCGAGCAGCACGTCCGCGTGCGCGTCGCCGGTGAACAGCACGCGCTTGCCGTCGTGCTCGGCGACGAACGCGATGCTCGCGCCGTTGGGCTTCGCGGAGTCGCCCTTGAAGGTCGATTCCGCCATGTCCTCGACGCTGTCGCCGAGGGTGTCGTCGCCTTCCTCCACGTCCTCGACCACCGCCGCGTGGCCGGGGACGAGCCCCGCGTCGCGCACGACCTTCTCCCATTCGGGCTTCAATTTCTGCAACTTCTCGAAAGTCGGCGACAAGAGTGTGAGCCGCATGCCGGAGTAGGTGTGCGCGGGCAGCGCGCCGGTATCGGGCACCATGACCGCGCGGCGTTCGAACTTGGCGTTCCATTTCAAGGCGTGATCGACGATCAGCGCGGTGAGAAGCTCGCCCTGCATCGCGCCCAGCTCGTCGGGCGCTTCGTTGTCCAGGTGCGCAAAGCCGTTGAACCACACCTCGCCGAACGTGACCTGCATGGGGCCGCACTCTTCCAGGAGCTTGATCGACCCGCCGATGTGATCGGCGTCGATGTGCGTGACCACGAAGAGCTCGAAGCGCAGGGGACCGCCGTTGCGCACGCGGTCGAGGCGCGCTTTCAGGCGTGGCCAGGTGTCCGTGGTGCCGGCGTCGATCAGGATGTGCTTCGGGCTGTTCGCATCGCCGTAGGTGAGCCAGAGGCAGTCGCCGTGCTCGGCGGGCAGCATGTGGATGTCGAACATAAGGGTTCTCCTAGTTGCGGATGCGCCAGCCGGAGTCGCCGTAGGCGAGCACGGAGAGCACGAACGGGTCGCCGGCGGCGAGCAGCCGCTGCTTCGCTCGCAGGAACACCTGGTCGAAGGTCCGCGTGCCGTCGGCGGCGCCGAGCTCGGCGAGCAGCGCCTTGATGAACGCGGTGGTCTGGCGGCCGCGGATGGTCGCGATGGTGCCGATCACGAGCACCGCACCGTTGTCCTTGAACCGGTCCACGAAGTTTAGAAACGGCACGTCGGGCAGCGCGGTGCTGCAGCCGAGCAGCAGCACGAGCGGCGTGCGCGCCGGGTCGGTGGTCACGAGCTCCGGATCGAGATTGACCGACGCGAGGATGGAGCCGCCGATCTCCAGCGCCGCGACGTTGGTGAAGTCCGGCGACTCGAGCGAGTGCGGCAGGAGCACGAGCAGCGAGGGCGCTTCGCCGGCGACCTTCGCCTGCCAGTCGTCCCACGAGGCCGCGCGCACGACGCTGCCCGCCGCGGCTTCCAGCGACTTCACGATGCCGTCGGCGGCGTCGAGGTCCTGCGCGCGCACGTTCTGGCTCGCAGCCAACAGCACCTTGGATAGCGGCTGCAGCGTGTTGGCCCCCGGCGCCGGTTGCCGGAACAGCGCGTGTCCCTGGCCGCCGACCGCCTGCCGCTCGATGCAGCGCGAGAAGCCCCAGAACGCGGCCGGGCAGTAGAACTTCGCGTCCTTGTTGTTGGGACAGGCATCGTGAATGCGCAGGTCGCCGAGTGCGGCGACCGCGTTGGGACAGCGTGTCGCCTCGGGGCGCGCCGACTTGCCGTTGTAGAAGAACTCGACCGGCAGGTACGCGCCGCGGCGCGCGTCGACGACCTGGATGGGCTCTGTACCCAGCACGCCTGCGAGGGCGGGTTCGGCCTTGATCAGGCGCGTGAGCTCGCCGCCGAGGGCCGCCAAGTTGCGCAGCATGCGGTGCACGCGCTCGTCGTCGAGGCTCGCGATGATCGAGTCGGGCGCACCTTCGCCCTGGTTCAGGACCTTGAGCTCCTTGCGGATCGAATCGACCAGGCGCGGCAAGCCCTCCGGCTCCACGAATGCCGCGCCGTCGGGCCAGATCCCGGTGAAGCCCGGCACGCCTTGCGGGTTGTCGTTGACCACGATCGCGGCGCCGAACGCGGGCGCCTCGCTGCCTTCGCCGAAATCGGGAGCGACGAGGCTTTCGACCGCAAGGCGCAGCGCACGCGCGCCGGCGCCGGCTTGCGCGGGCGCACAGTCGAGGAGCAGCGTCTGCAGCACGCGATAGCCGAACAGCACGACCACGCGCGCGCGCAGCGCGTCGAGCGCGGCGGGAGCGCGGAAGAAGAACACGGCCGGGTCGCTGTCGCCGGTTTCCGGCAGCCGGATGCGTTGCATCTGCGCGGGCGGGAACGCGTGGTCCTCGCCGCGCCACAGCGGCGTGAACACGACCGTAAGCGCGTGTCCGCGCGGCGACGGCGGCAGGACCGATTCGTCGATCGGCGCGTTGCCGGCAACCACACCAGCCCGCGGTGATCCGATGAACGTGTCGAGCCGGCAGTTCACACCGGCGTCGATCGCGTTGCCGGCGGCGGGCGTCCACGCGTCGCGAGCGCCCTGCACCAGCACCTTCATCAGCACCGAGCGCGACGGCGGCGCCGCCGGGCCGGGAGGCGGTGCGGCTGCCATCGCCGGCTGCGGCGGACGCGCCCGCGTGCCGCGCATCCGGCGCACCGACGTGGGTGCCGCTGCTGCCATGCGCGCGCGCGCAACAGCGCCGATGGCGATCACCGGCAGCGTGAGCGCGGCCCCGGCCGCTTGCTCGACCCGCGAGCGGAAATCGGCCAGCGCCAGTGCGTCGCCGGTCTCGTGATGCCACGCGATGCGATCCGCGCCCTGTGCGAGATCGCTGCCCGCGACGCCGACGGTCAGGTCCGCGCGTCCGGTCAGCGAAACGCTCGTGAACGAGCGGTCGAAGGCCACGCGCGCGAGCGCGTTCGGCAGCGCGGCCGCCGTGTTGCCGATGCGTCGTGCGATCTCGCTGATCACCGCGCGATCGACGAAGGCACGGTCGGCTTCGACCAGCGGTGCAATGAGGTCGCCCTTGAATTCAGGGCCGGCCGGTCCCCGGCGAAAGCGGTCGCGCACGCCGCCATGCGATGCCTGCAGGAGCGCCACGTCCAGCGTCGCGTTGTGGGAGATCTCCGCGAGCAGCGTGAGGAACCAGCAGGGCCGCTCCTCGGCCGGCACGCTGGCGATCGCCACCGCGCCGGCGCGGAACTGCTGGCGCAAGCCGTCGAGCCACGCTTGCGTTTGCTCCGCCCTCTCGTTGACGCCGCCGGCCACGAGCACCGCGCTCGCGCGCACGCCGGGAAGGTCGAGCGCCATGCGCACGGCGTCGCGCAGGCCCGCTGGCAGCAACAAGATGTCGCACGCGCGGCCGGGTGCGTCGACATCCACGAGGTCGTACAAATTGGCGAATGTCTCGCCCAGCGCCGCGCGGAAGGCGTCGCCGGCCGGCGTGCGCGGCACGCCGACGCGCAACGGCCACTCCCACGAGAGGTCGAGCGGCGCCGACGGCCACGCGACGTAGACGCCGTGCACGCCCGCGATCGATGCCGCGAACAGGCGCGCGAGCCACGCGAGGTCGATAGCGGCTTGCGGGTCGCGGCGCGCGCCCTCGAGGTCGATGCGAAAGCGCAACCGCGTCCCGGCCGGCACGGCGTCGCCCCACTGCGCAAGGCACTGCTGCCACGGCATCGGCGCGGGATGCGTCTCCTGCCACGCGCGCAGGTCGCGCACGTATTCCTGCAGCGCGCGCACGCGTACCGGGAACTCGAGGACGTTGCCGTGCTCGGCGGTGAGGCGGCGCGCGAATCCGCTGTCGGGCGCGATAACGCGCGCCGCGAGCTTCTCGCCCCGGTCGGTGGAAGGGTAGAAGGCGCCGATGGCGGCGAGCGCGCGAGCGAGGTCGGCGTCACTCAGGAGCGCGCCCATCGGGCTGAACAGCTCGCGACTCATTGGGCTTCCGGTAGCCTACAAACCTGAGCGAGGATAGCGCAATGCGCGCGTTCGCGCACCGCGAACTTTCCGGCGGATGGCAGCGCGCGCGGTTCGGCGGTACCCTCGCTGCAGGTTGCGGCAGGGGAGGCCGGCGTGGCAATCGTCATCGGGCTCGTGGTCGGAATACTCGTCGGGGCGGTGAGCCTCGGCGTGGGCGGCGCGTTTGCCGGGGCGCTGATCGGCGCGATTGTCGGTCTCATCGTCCGTTCTCGTCCGGGCAAGCCGCCACAAGCCGTCGCGCGCCCGGTGTCGACCGCGGCCTGGCCGCTCGCCGATCGGGTGAACGCGCTCGAGCGGCGCGTGGCGGAACTCGAACGCGCGCTCGCGAAGGCCGAACCGGCTGCCGCGGCGGCATCGCTCGAGCCGCAACCCACGCCGGCTGCGGTGCCGCCGGAGGTCGTCGTACCGCCGGTGGTGCCTCCGGTAGAAGCGCAGACCGTCGCTCCCGTGCCGGAGCCAGCGCCGGTGGTCGCGCCGCCGCCGCACGTACCGGCGCCACCCGAGCCTGCGCCCAACCCCATCTGGGCGTGGATCGTCGGCGGCAACACGCTCGCGCGAGTGGGTGTGGTGCTGTTGTTCATCGGCGTCGGCTTTCTCCTCAAGTTCGCCGTAGAGCGCGTGAGCATCCCGGTCTCGGTGCGCCTGGCCGGCGTGGCGGCCGGCGCCATCGTGATGCTCGCGATCGGCTGGCGCCTGCGCGAGCATCGGCGCGCGTACGCGATGGTGCTGCAAGGCGGGGCGGTAGGCATTCTGTATCTCACCGTGTTCGCCGCGTTGCGCGTCTGGGCACTCCTGCCGCCGGCCCTCACCTTCGGCTTGCTCGTGTGGATGTGCGCCGTGTCGTCGTTCCTCGCGATCAGGCAGGACGCGCTGGTGCTCGCGGTGCTCGCCGTCGCGGGCGGCTTTCTCGCACCCATCCTCACGTCGAGCCAGGCCGGCAACCACGTGCTCCTCTTCAGCTACTACCTGCTGCTCAACGCCGGCATCCTGGGCATCGCGTGGTTCAAGGCGTGGCGGCTGCTCAACGTGCTGGGCTTCGCATTCACGTTCATCGTCGGCACCGTGTGGGGTGTCACCCGCTACCGGCCCGAGCACTTCGCCACCACCGAGCCCTTCCTCGTCCTGTTCTTCCTGTTCTACGTCGCCATCGCGGTGCTGTACGCGCTGCGCCGGCGCATGGAGGTGCGCGACTACCTCGATGCGGCGCTCGTGTTCGGCACGCCGCTGGTCGCGGCCGGATTGCAGAGCGCGCTCGTGCGCCACATCGAGTACGCGATGGCGTGGAGCGCGCTTGCCATGGCCGCGCTGTACCTCGTGCTCGCGCGCGTGCTGTACGCGCGCCGCCGCGACGATCTGCGGCTTCTCGTGGAGAGTTTCCTCGCACTCGGCATCGGCTTTGCCACCCTCGCGATTCCGCTCGCGCTCGACGCTCGCTGGACGTCGGCTGCGTGGGCGATCGAGGGCGCGGCGATGGTGTGGGTGGGCGTGCGCCAGCAGCGCCTGCTCGCGCGTGTGGCGGGGTGCCTGCTTGAGGTCGGCGCGGGCATTGCATTCGCAAGCGGCCTGTCGCCGTGGGCGCCGGCCGCGGCGCCGGTGCCGTACGCCATTGTCAACAGCGCCTTCCTGGGCGCGGTGCTGATCGCGTTGGCGGGGTTGTATACCGCGCGCCTGCTCGACCGCGCCGGCGACCGCCTGGCGTGGGCGGCTCCCGTCGCGTTCGGGTGGGGCACGTTGTGGTGGCTGTACGCGGCCGTGCGCGAGATCGACCGCTTCGCCCCGACGAAGTATCAGCCGGCCGCGCTGGTGTTGCTGCTCGCCGCGACGGCGGTCGCGTTCGCCCTCGTCGAGGCGCGGCTGCGCTGGCCCCGCGCGCGGTTTCCGGCGCTCGCGCTGCTGCCGCTGCTGTTCGTCGGCGTGCTGATCCTGATGCTCGACAAGGGGATGAGCCGCGATTCGCTTCTCGGCAATGGCGGCTTCATCGCGTGGTCGGTCGCCGTCGCGGTCATCGTCGCCCTGCTGCGCACGTACGAGCGGCCGCGCGAGGGCGTGCCGGCGCTGGGCGCGTCGGTCGCCGCCGCGTGGCACGCGGGCCTGTTCTGGCTCGTGCTGCTCATCGTCACGCACGACGTGTCGTGGGCGGGCGCACGCATCGCGCGCAACGGCGCGTGGAGCGCAGCGGCGTGGGGTCTCGTGCCGGCGCTGTTCGTGGTCGCGGCGTGCCGCCTTGCGCAAGGGTCGGCCTGGCCGGTCGCGGCGCATCGCAAGGCGTATCTCGTCATCGCCATCGCTCCCGTGAGCGTGCTGCTCGCGCTGTGGTCGGTGGGCGCGAGTGTCCTCGGCGCGGGCGACCCCGCGCCGCTGCCCTACATTCCGCTCGTCAACCCGCTCGATCTCACCCAGGCGATCGTGCTCGTGGCGCTCGCCACCTGGGCGCTCATGGCGCGCCGCGACGACCCCGCGTTCGCGGCGGCGGTGCCGCACGGCGCCGTTATCGCCGTCCTGTGCGTGCTCGGCTTCCTCTGGATCAACGCGATCGCGCTGCGCACGCTGCATTTCGCCTACGACATCGCCTACACCCCGGGCGCGCTGTGGCGCTCGACATTGGTGCAGGCCGTGTTGTCACTGCTGTGGTCGGCGGTCGCGCTCGCGACCATGGCGATCGCGACCCGGCGGCAGTGGCGCGCGGCGTGGATCGCCGGCGCGGTGCTGCTCGGCGTGGTCGTGGTGAAGCTCTTCGTGGTCGAGCTCGCGCAAACCGGGACGATCACGCGCATCGTGTCGTTCATCGGCGTCGGGCTGCTCCTGCTCCTGGTCGGTTACTTGGCGCCGGTGCCGCCGCGGCGCAAGGAGGATCCTGCATGAAGCTCGCCGTTCTGGCGGTCGCGCTCGTTGCGGTCACCGCGCATGCCGAGGAGCCGTCGGATTACGCCTTCGGCGTGCCGGTGGCTGCGGCCGCTGGCGCTACGTACCTGCGTGTTGCGCTGCCGCCGGCTGTCTACGAAGGGGTGGTGTCGCGCGACCTCGCCGATCTGCGCGTATTCAACGCCGCGGGCGAGGTCGTGCCGTTCGCGCTCGTGCCGCAGGCGTCGCCGGCGCGCGAGCGGCCCCCGCCGATCGCGTTGCCCATGTTTCCGCTGTACGCCGATCGCGACCGCCCAGGCGTCGAAGGAATCAACCTGACCGTCGTGCGCAACGCGGCGGGCACGATCGTCAGCTTCGATGCGAGCGACGCCGGCAATGCGCCCGGACGCACGCTCGTGGGGTATGTGCTCGACGCGAGCGCGCAGGACGAGCCGCTCGTGTCGCTTACTTTTGCGCTGCCGGATAGATCCAATGCGTCGTCGATGCGCATGCGCATCGACGCGGGGGACGACCTCGCGGCGTGGCGTACGGTCGACCGCGATGCGACACTCGTGAATCTCGTGCACGACGGCCAGCGGCTGACCAGGGACCGGGTCGACTTCGCGCCGACCAAGGCGAAGTACCTGCGGCTGTCGTGGACGCCGGGGCGACCGGTGATCGAGTTCACGGCGGTGACCGGCGAGCGCGGCGAGCGGATGGTCGAGCCGCCGCGCGAGTGGCGCGCCGTGGCCGGCACGCCGGTCAAGGATCGGCCGGGCGATTACGAATACGATCTCGGCGGCGCGTTCCCGGTCGACCGCATCGCGGTCGACTTGACCGTGCCCAACTCCATCGTGCCGGTGAGCGTGTTCGCGCGACGCGCGCCGGCGGAGGCGTGGCTCACGATGGGTACGACGGTGTTCTACCGGCTCGCGCAACCGGACGGCGGGGACGTCGCGAGTGCGCCGTTCGCCGTGACCGGCGATGGGCGGCGCTACTGGCTCATACGTGTCGACTCGCGCGCCGGCGTGGCTGGCGGGACAATGCCGGCCCGCTTCGGATGGCGCCCGCAGGAAATCGTGTTCGCCGCGCGCGGCGCGGGTCCGTTCACGCTGGCGTTCGGCAGGTTCGACGCGACACGCGGCGCGCTGCCGATCGAGACGCTGGTCCCGGATTACGCGCGCGCGGGCATGGCATCGCTTGCGAACGTGGCATTGGCGCAAGCGGGATCGCGCGTCGTGCTCGGCGGTCCCGAGCGCGCGCAAAAGGCGGCGGACGTGATGCGCTGGGCGCTGTGGGCGGCGCTGGTGGCCGGCGTGCTCGTGCTGGGGTGGATGGCGTGGCGCCTCGTGCGCGACATGTCGGCCAAGCCCGGCGACTAGTTCATTGAAACTGTGTCATTCCGAGCGCAGCGAGGAATCTCGTTTTTCGCAAGCGCTTGATCTTTGAACAGCAGATCCCTCGCGGCTCGCTCGGGAGGACACTATAGTGATTTAGCTAGCGGAAGAACGCGTTGAGCTCGGCGTGCGGGGTGGCGTTGCCGAGCGCGCCGAACGTGCCGTGCTGCGCAAGCTCGGTGGCGGCGCCGATGAATCCCGCCCACGCCGCGCGCGCAAGCGCGCCGCCCACGCTCACCCGCCGCACGCCCAGGTCAGTGAGGTCGGCAACCGTCAGGCCGACCGGCCCGCCGACGAGAACGTTGACCGGCCGTGGGGCGACCGCCGCGACCACCGCGGCGATGTCGTCGCGCTTGCGCAGGCCCGGCGCATAGAGGCAATCGGCGCCGGCCGCGGCGTACGCCTGCAGCCGCGCGATCGTCTCGGTAAGGTCCGGACGTCCGACCAGGAAGCACTCGGCGCGCCCGACCAGCATGACATCCGGGGCGTTGCGGTCGAGCGCGTCGCGCGCGGCGCGGATGCGCGCCCGCGCCTGGTCGAGCGGATACAGCGGTGCCGCGGCGTTGCCGGTGGAGTCCTCGATCGACAAGCCGGCAACGCCCGTTTGCGCGCACAGGCGCACGTTCTGTGCGACTTCACCCGGCTCGTGCGCGAAGCCGTTCTCGAAGTCGGCGTTCACCGGCAGGTCGGTCGCGGCGACGAGCTCGGCCACGTGGGCGATGACCTCGTCGCGCGGCACCGCGTTGTCGGCCCGCCCGCGCGAGAAGGCGAAGCCCGCGGACGTCGTGGCGAGCGCCTTGAACCCCAGATGCGCGAGGTAGCGCGCGGTACCGATGTCCCATGGATTCGGAATGACGAAACAGCCCGATTCGTGAAGCTTGCGGAAGGCTGCCCGTCGCTCGGCGATGGTAGGCATGCCGTGAGCTTACCGCAAAGCCGGTGGGCGCGGCCCTTGATCCGGCTCGGTGGGCACGCAGGCGTATAGTGAAGCGGTTCGCGCACATCGCGCTTGCGCCGGTCAACCCGGCCGGCGCTTGGAGACCGGGATGGGCTTGTCGCTATTCGAACGCGTTTGCGTCATCTCACTGTCGCTGGTCCTTGCTGCCCCGACGCCGCTTCTCGCGGCCGGCACCCCGGCGAACAAGTCGGCGCCGGAGCTCGTAACCGACGCGGCAACTTTCTACGCGGCGCTGGTTCGGGTGCAGACGACCGCCCTTCCCGACGCGCGGAGCAATGCGGCGGTCGGCCGCGAGCGCGAGGGCACCGGGACCGTCATCGGCGAGGACGGCCTCATCCTGACCATCGGCTACCTCGTGCTCGAGGCGGCGGACATCAAGGTGACCGATTCGCGCGGCCGGTCCTATCCGGCGCGCGTGCACGCCATGGACTACGCCACCGGGCTCAGTCTCCTCAAAGTCACGGCCCCGCTGGACGTCGCCCCCGTCCAGCTCGGCAATTCGTCGCAGTTGCCCGATCGCGAGCCGGTGCTGATCGCGGGCTGGGGTGGGATTCCGGATACGGCGCTTGCCTACGTCGTATCGCGGCGTCCGTTCACCGGAAACTGGGAGTACATGCTCGACGAGGCGATCTACACGAGCCCGCCGACCACCGGCTGGAGCGGCGCGGCGCTGGTGGACCGCAAGGGAACCATCGTCGGCGTCGGATCGCTGCTGGTGCCGGACGCGACCACCGGGGACCCCAAGCTGCCCGGCAACATGTTCGTCCCGATCGACGTGCTGAAGCCGGTGCTCGAGGACTTGATCAAGACGGGACGGCGGCAATCGGCGCCGCGGCCATGGATCGGGGTGGCCGCCGATGAGTTCGCCGGCCGCCTGGTGGTCACGCGCGTCATGTCCGAGAGCCCCGCGCAGGCAGCAGGGATGAAGCGGGGCGACGTCATTCTCGGTGTCGGCGACGAACCGGTCGGTTCGCAAGCGGAGTTCTATCGGAAGCTCTGGAACGGCACCCGCGACGGCGACGTCATCAAGCTCAAGGTGCTCCAAGACATGAGTGTGCGGGAGGTCGAGGTCAAGTCGACCGGCCGCAGCGAGTACTACCGCTCGGCCGCCAAAGAGTGACCGCTGGCCCGGCGCTCGCGTTCGCGACCCGCCGCCTTCGACAGGTCGATGCAAAAGGCGTCCGCGCGGTCCTAAGGATTACGAGGAAGCGGCGTTGCGCCTTTTGCATCGACCTTGTCAGATCACGCCCAGCATCCGCATCGCTTCGGCCACGCGCACGAAGCTGGCGATGTTCGCCCCCAGTACATAGTCGCCGGGCGCACCGTACTCCTCGGCGGTGGCGGCACAGGTGTCGTGGATGTTGCGCATGATCGTAGCGAGGCGCGTTTCCGTCTGCTCGAAGCTCCAGCTATCCCGGCTCGCGTTTTGCTGCATCTCCAGCGCCGAGGTGGCGACGCCACCGGCGTTGGCCGCCTTGCCGGGGCCGAACAGTACGCCCGCTTCCCGGAACAGCCTGATCGCTTCGGGCGTAGAAGGCATGTTTGCGCCTTCGCCCACTGCCATCACGCCGTTGGCGATGAGCGTGCGGGCATCCTTGCCGGAAATCTCGTTCTGCGTTGCCGAAGGCATGGCGACAGCGCAAGGCACGTCCCAGATCGAGCCCTTGTCGGAGGCGATGAAGCGCGCGCCTCTAACCCGCGCATACTCCGAGATGCGCTCGCGCCGCACATCCTTGATCTCCTTCAGCAGCGCGAGGTCGATTCCGCGCTCGTCCATGACGCAGCCGCTGGAATCGGAACAGGCGACGACCTTGCCGCCGAAGGACTGCACCTTCTCGATCGTATAGATCGCGACATTGCCCGAACCCGAGACGACGACCTTCCTTCCGTCGAAATCGGCGCCCCTGGTCCGCAGCATCGCCTGGACGAAGTAGGTGTTGCCGTAGCCAGTCGCCTCGGTGCGTGCGCGCGAGCCGCCGTAGGGCAGCGCCTTGCCGGTGATCACTCCCGCCTCGTAGCGGTTGGTCAGGCGCTTGAACTGGCCGAACATGTAGCCGATCTCGCGCCCGCCCACGCCGATGTCGCCGGCGGGCACGTCGGTATACTCGCCAAGGTGGCGGTGCAGCTCGGTAATCATCGACTGGCAGAAGCGCATGACTTCCGCGTCCGACCGCCCTTTGGGATCGAAATCCGAGCCGCCCTTGCCGCCGCCGATCGGCATTCCGGTCAGCGCATTCTTGAACGTCTGCTCGAAACCCAGGAACTTGATGATGCCGACGTTTACCGAGGGGTGAAAGCGCATGCCGCCCTTGTAGGGGCCGAGCGCCGAATTGAACTGCACGCGAAAGCCCCGGTTGATCTGCACCTGCCCCGAGTCGTCCACCCAGGGAATGCGAAAGATGATCTGGCGTTCGGGCTCGCAGATGCGCTCGATCAGCGCCTGCTCGAGGAAGTGGGGATGCTTGGCGACCACGCGGCCGAGGCTTTCCAGCACTTCGTGCACGGCCTGGTGAAACTCGGCCTCACCCGCATTGCGGCGGATGACCGAGGCAAGGATGGGCTGAAGCTTTTCGTCGATTCGGTTCATGCAGGCGGCAAGCGGCGGCGTCGAGCGACGCG
>JADLEZ010000445.1 GCA_020845855.1 Burkholderiales bacterium | reverse complement strand
TGGCCTTCGGCCCGCTCGCTCCGGCGTCCTTCGGGCCTTGCCTCGACCTTCGGTCTCGGCCGCCTTGCTCGCTAGCTGCGCGCTCATGGACTGCGGCTCTCGGCGCAGCCTGGGGCCTGGCAACGGTAACCATTGGTCGCGGCGCGGGCATCGGGCCTCGGAAGGTACACGCCGCATTGTACGCAGCGGACCATGGCTTGCGCAGCGGATTGCGGCGGCCCGTGCCGTGGCCGGCGCGCGCGGGCCTTGGCCGCGTTGTAAAGGCGCAAAGCGAACAGGATCACGAAGACGACGACGATCCAGAGGATGATCTTGGCCATCGTCACTCGTGCCGGTGGCGGTGCACCATCGGCGCCACGACCGTTCTCCTCTTCCGCGAGGAGTGGGGTGAGGCGTGAAGGTTTCGCGTCACAGCACCTTCCCGGGGTTCATGATCCCTTCAGGATCGAGCGCCGCTTTGACCGCGCGCATGAGCGACACCTCTACCGCAGACTTGTAGCGCACGAGATCGGCGCGCTTCAGTTGCCCGATGCCGTGCTCGGCGCTGAAGCTGCCGCCGTGGCGTGCGACCGCGTCGTACACGACGTGGTTGGCACGCTCGCCGCCGTCCATGAAGCGGGCGGGGTCGAAGCCTTCCGGCGCGGCCAGGTTGTAGTGCAGGTTGCCATCGCCCAGGTGTCCGAACACGACCAGGCGCGCGCCGGGAAACGCGGCGGCAAGCTCGCGCTCGCAGTCGTGCATGAACGCCGGGATCGCCGACACCGGGAGCGAGATGTCGTGCTTGATGTTGGGGCCCTCGCGACGCTGCGCCTCGCTGATGTTCTCGCGCAGGGCCCACAGGCGCTTGCCTTGGTCGACCGATTGGGCGAGTGTCGCGTCGGCGGCGACACCGGCTTCGATCGCCTCGCCGAGCGCGGTCTCGACCGCCGCCGCGAGCGCCGCATCGGGGGCGCTGTCCTCCGCGTGCACGAGCGCGTACCACGGATGCCCGGGCGGCGCCTCCGCCGACCCGGGATGGTGCTTGCGCGAAAGCGCGAGCGAGAGCGCGCTCATGAGCTCGAAGCCGGTGAGGCGATCGGCTAGCGCCGCCTTGAGCCGCGCCAAGAGCGCGATCGCCGCGTCGACCGACCCGAGTGCCGCGAGCGCGGTCGCACTCACGCGTGGGGCCGGAAACAGCTTCATCACCGCCGCGGTGACGATGCCGAGCGTGCCTTCGGCGCCGATGAACAGTTGCTTCAGATCGTAGCCGGTGTTGTCCTTGCGCAGGCCGCGCAGGGTCGACAGCACGCTGCCGTCGGCTAGCACGGCCTCGATGCCGAGGGTCAATTCGCGCGTGTTGCCATAGCGCAGCACCGCGGTGCCGCCGGCGTTGGTGGAGAGGTTGCCGCCGATGGTGCAGCTGCCTTCCGAAGCGAGCGACAGCGGGAAGTGCATGCCCGTTGCAGCCGCGGCTTCCTGGACCGCGGCGAGCGGCATGCCGGCTTCGACGGTGATGGTCGCGTTGGCGACGTCGAGCGCGCGCACGCGGTTCATGCGGCGAAGCGATACGATGATCTGCCGCCCGCCTTCGTCCGGCGTAGCGCCGCCGCACAAGCCGGTGTTGCCACCCTGCGGCACGATTCCAGTGCCGGCTTGCGCGCAGGCGCGCACGATCGCGGCGACCTCGTCCGTGGAGCCGGGAAGCACGACCGCGCGCGCGGCGCCGCGATAGCGGCCGCGCCAGTCGGCGATGAAGGGCTCGAGGTCGGCGGCCGCGGTCAGTACGTGCGCGCGGCCGACCAAGCCGGGCAGGCGCTCGAGCAAGGTTGCGCCGGGGTCCGCCATAGGAGAGGATAGTAGCAAACGGCCTTGCTCCGCTGTCGAACGCGAACCCGCCCCGAAGCGCGAAGCGCGCAGGAAAGTGCTTATGACCCAGGACCCACCCCGCCCGGACCCGCCGCCGCAAGCGGCCGGCTTCCCCTTCACGCCGCATGACGCGCTCGAGTTCATGCAGCGCATGTGGAACCCGCTCGGCATCGCGATGCCCGGCTTCGGCGCACCGGCGGCGGCGCCCGCGCAACGCGCCGCCATGCCGTTCGCGAATCCCGCGGCGCTGTTCGCCGCACTCGACCCGGCGGAGATCGAACGCAAGATCGACGAGCTTCGCATCATCACCAACTGGCTCGAGATGAGCCTGTCCATGATGCAGATGAGCATCAAGACCATGGAGCTGCAGAAGGCGTCGCTGGAAGCGATGCGCGGGAAAAAATGACGATGGCCATCCTTCTTTACTACGGCTCGGGCTCCCCGTATGCGTGGCGGGTGCAGCTCGCGCTCGAGCACAAGGCGCTGCCCTACGAGCGCAAGCTGCTGTCCTTCGCCGAGACCGACAGCTACTTCGACAAGGCAACCGATCCGATCGTCGAGGAGGCGTTCTCCCGCAAGCCGGAGGAGCGCGATGCGGCACGGCTGGCGGCCGGCCTGGAAGGCCTCGAGGCGGAGTACGCGATGTTCACACGCGCGCTGCGCGGCGACTTTCTCGCCGGCCCGCTGTCGGCGGCCGACTTCGCGCTCTATCCGCTGGTCGCGTTCATCGATCGCTGCGCGATCAAGCTTCCCGACCTCGACCCGAAGGGGCTGCTGACACCGGAGCTCGCTGCTTGGAAGGCGCGCATCGAGGCTCTGCCATACTTCGACAAGACCTATCCGCCGCATTGGAAGAGATGACGACCCATGAAAATTTCCACTACCGCTTTCGCCGACAACGGCCCGATTCCCGGTGAATTCGCGTTCGCGGTCATCGACCCCGCGACCCACGTCCGCCTGTCCGCCAACCGCAATCCCGACTTCGCCTGGAGCGGCGTGCCTTCGGACACACGCTCGCTCGCGATCGTTTGCCACGACCCGGACGTGCCGTCGCGCGGCGACGACGTGAATCAGGAAGGCCGCGTGGTGCCGGCGTCGCTGCCGCGCGTCGACTTCCATCACTGGGCGCTGATCGACCTGCCGCCGACCACGCAAGGCATCGCGCGCGGGTCGC
The DNA here is from genome assembly GCA_020845855.1 of Burkholderiales bacterium. Taxonomy (GTDB): domain Bacteria; phylum Pseudomonadota; class Gammaproteobacteria; order Burkholderiales; family Casimicrobiaceae; genus VBCG01. Next base: position 12,437 of record JADLEZ010000445.1, on the reverse strand, counting down.
ACTCGGATGGCGTAACCGCGCGCGGCAAGCCGGGGCCGGATGCGCCACGCGAGGGGCGCCACGGCATCAACGACTACACCGCGTGGTTCGCCGGCGACAAGGACATGGGCGGGGACTACTACGGCTACGACGGCCCGTGCCCGCCGTGGAACGACGAGATTGCCCACCGCTACGTGTTCACGCTGTACGCGCTCGACGTGCCCCGCCTCGCGGTTCCCGAGCGGTTTACCGGCGCCGACGTCCGCAAGGCGATGGACGGGCACATCCTCGCGAGTGCGTCGGTGACCGGCCGCTACGCACTCAACCCGAAGGTGAAGCTGTAATTCCGAGCCACGCGTTGCGCCGCTGCAGGGCTTCCGGCGATGGGGTCGGGTCGAGCGTGAGGTAGCAGGTGTCCGCGGGCGCCGTGCCCAGCGTCACGGTGAACGTCATGAGCTCGTCGCGACGAAACGCGTGCACCTCCACCCGCTCCCCGGGCGCATACCGCGCCAGCACGCTCGCGACGCGCTCCGGCGTGGCCTTGAGGCCCGCCACCGCCACGAGGATGTCGTTCGCGGACAAGCCGGCGCGTGCGGCCGGCCCGTCGCGATACACCGCCGCCAGGCGTTGCTCCGTGCCGAGGCGAAAGCCGAACGCGCTTTTCGGTGCCGTACCCGACGCGGGCTTGCCGCCGCGATCGCTCGCGCCGGCGGCGGGCCGCAAGTGGAACGTGATGCCGAAGTCGGCGAGCAGCTCCGCCAGCGGCGGGTCTTCGGTGCCCTCGACGAAGCGCGCGAAAAAATCCGTGAGATCGCGTCCGGCGAGCTCGCTCGCAAGTGCGGGAATCCCGTCTTCCGGCACGCCCACGCCCTGCCGGCCGTAGCGTTGCCACAGGGCGCGCATGAGGTCGTCGAGGCTGACTGGACTACCCTCCGCGCTTCGCGCTTCGGGGCTCGTTCGCCCTAGTAGGGAGCGGCCCTCGCGGCGCAAGAGGAGGTCGAGCGCGCAGCCCACCAGCGAGCCCTTCGCGTAATAGCTGACGACCGAGTTGGGTGAGTTCTCGTCCTGCCGGTAGTACTTGATCCACGCGTCGAAGCTCGAGTCGGCGATGCTTTGCGCGTGCCGCCCCGGCGCGCGCAGCACGGTGGTGAGCGTGCGGCCGAGGAGCTCGAGATAGCGGGCGGGGTCGATGAGTCCGCAGCGCACGAGCGCGAGATCGTCGTAGTAGGACGTGATGCCCTCGAACGCCCAGAGCTGGCGGGTGTAGGCCTCGCGCGTGAGGTCGTAAGGAAGGAACGCCGCGGGCTTGATGCGCTTCACGTTCCACGCGTGGAAATACTCGTGGCTCGCGAGGCCGAGGAACGAAAGATAATCGTCGTCGATCTCGGCGTTGCCCGCGTGCGGCAACTCGTCGCGGCGGCACAAAAGGCTCGTGCTCGCGCGATGCTCGAGGCCGCCGTAGCCGTCGCCTACCGCCGTCACCTGGAAGAGGTAGCGGTCGAATGGCGCTTCGCCGAAGAGGTCGATCTGCCAGCGGCAGACGCGGCAGAGGTCGCGGGTGAGGCGCGCGAGGTCGGCGTCGTGGCGACCGGTGATCGCGATCCCGTGCGGCACGCCGCCCGCTTCGAAGTCCGCCCAGGCGAACGCGCTCGTCTCCACCGGATGATCGATGAGCTCGTCGTAGTTCGCGGCGCGGTAGCCGCCGAAGCCGTGCTCTTGCGCCGTCGCGCGCGGCATCGTCGTCGCGACGCGCCACGGTTGCGGCGTCGGCGAGGCGGGCGGCGCGATGTCGACTTCGCACGGCGCGTCGGCGCGACCTTCGGGCAGCAGGAACACCGCCGGGCCGTTGAAGTAGCCGCGCGTCTCGTCGAGATACGCGGTGCGCACCGAGAGATCGAACGCGTACACCTGCGCGATCACGGTGAGCGACCCCTCGCACGGATCCGCGCGCCAGGCGTTCTTGGCGGTCTTGTCCAGACGCACCGGCGTCCCGCGCGCGTCCTGCGCGCGCACGCTCACGAAATGGCGCGCGAACTCGCGGATGAGATAGCTCCCCGGGATCCAGGTCGGCAGCAGGAAGCGCTGCCCGGCGGGGTCGGGGCCGTCGATGGTGACGCTCACCTCGAACAGATGCGCGTGCGGATCGAGGGGCGCGATGCGGTAGCGGGTGGGGGAAAGCGGAGGAGGGGACATCCAATTGGGCGTGGCGCCCCCGGCCGGAGTTGAACCGGCGGCCTACCGCTTAGGAGGCGGTCGCTCTATCCACTGAGCTACGGGGACGTGGCATGCGTGGTGAAAACGCCGCGATTTTACCGGAAGCGCCGTTCGTGCCTACACTTTGGACAACGCTACCCGTCCCGATGCCTTCACCGGTGATCGCCTGGCTCTCCGCCCGCACGCCGTTTCCGCCGCTCGCTGCCGCGCTCGCCGAGCCGAACGGGCTCTTGGCCGCGGGCGGCGACTTGACGCCCGATCGCCTGCTCGCCGCGTACCGCCGCGGGATCTTCCCGTGGTACTCGGCCGGCCAGCCCATCCTGTGGTGGAGCCCGGACCCGCGGATGGTGCTTCGGGTCGACGCGTTCCGCGTATCGCGCAGCCTGCGCAAGCGCGTGCGCGCCGGCACCTTCGAGGTGCGCACGGACTCGAGCTTCCGCGCGGTCGTCGAAGCCTGCGCCGAACTGCCGCGGCGCGGACAGTATGGCACTTGGATCACGCCCGAGATCGTCGGTGCCTACAGCGAGCTGCACCGGCGCGGCTATGCGCATTCGGTCGAAAGCTGGCTCGATGGCGAGCTTGCGGGCGGGCTGTACGGAATCGCGCTCGGCCGCGTGTTCTTCGGCGAGTCGATGTTCGCGCGCGCGACGGATGCTTCCAAGGTGGCCCTCGTGCACCTCGTTGCGCGTCTGCGCCGCAATGGCGTGCCGATCGTCGACTGCCAGCAGGAGACGGCGCACTTGGCCGCGTTCGGCGCGCGGCCGATCCGCCGCGAACGGTTTGCCGCGCATCTTGCCGAATTGATACACTCGACCGAGCCTCCGCCGGGCTGGAGCGACGAGGTGGCGCTGCGAGATTCACCGGGGAACGATTCGATGCCGTGAGCAAGCTCAACGACCTTCCGCTGGCGTCGCTGCAGTTTTACGCGACGGCGCCGTATCCGTGCAGCTACCTGCCTGACCGTGCGGCCCGCTCCCAGGTCGCCACTCCGAGCCACCTGATCGACACCCGCGTCTACAGCGAGTTGGTCCGCCTGGGCTTTCGCCGCAGCGGCGCCTTCACCTATCGGCCGTATTGCGACCATTGCCGCGCCTGCGTGCCCGTTCGGGTGCCGGTGGCGACCTTCACGCCGAGCCGGACCCAGCGCAGAATTACAAGAAATCACCGTCATTTGACGACAGTTAGACGTGAATTGGCGTACGATCCCGAGCATTACAGCCTCTATCTGCGCTACCAGCGCTACCGGCATCCGGGTGGTGGAATGGACCAGGACAGCCGGGAGCAGTACCAGCACTTCCTGCTCCACAGCAATGTGGCCACCGACCTCTTCGAGTTTCGCGAAGGGGGCGTGCTACGCATGGTGAGCCTCGTCGACCGCCTGGTCGACGGGCTGTCGTCGGTCTACACGTTCTTCGAGCCGCACATCGCGGGGGCGAGCCTCGGGACCTTCAACGTCCTGTGGCAGATCGAGCGCTGCCGCGAGCTCGGCCTGCCGTACCTCTACTTGGGCTACTGGATCGCCGAAAGCCGCAAGATGGCCTACAAGGCGACGTTCCGTCCGGTCGAGGGGTTGGTCGACGCCGCGTGGCAGTTGCTGTCCTGAACTAAATTCCTGTCCCAAATTGTGCCGTACAAACCGTCGCCATTGGTTCGGGTACGGATGCAACGTATTTGTCCAACCTCAAGCCCCGCTTTGATATACGCTTGCAGCTCAAGCAATTTTGCTGCTGCGCTCGTATACTACATACGGACGACAATCAACCCTTGACGGGTGCGCCATTCACCCAGTCAGTGCTCGACTCGTGAACATTCCACGTGCGGTTGCGCCGTGTGTCGACATCGTTGGCTGGGGCCTTTGCCTTCCGCCGGCGGAATTGAGCAACGCCGACCTCGCTACGATTCTCGACACCAGCGACGATTGGATCGTCCGTCGCACCGGCATCGAGCGCCGCCCCATCTCGCACGTCGGCGTTTCGCAGCTTGCTTATGTGGCCGCCGCGCACGCGCTTGCCTGCGCCGCGATGGATCCCGACGACATCGACCTGATCGTGCTCGGCAGCTGCACGGCCGATGACCAGATGCCCAATTCCGCTTCCGCCGTGCAGCGCGCGCTCGGCGCGCGTCGCGCGGCTGCAATGGACGTCAACACCGCGTGCACGAGCTTCATGTACAGCCTGTCGACTGCATCGGCGCTCATCAAGGCCGGCGCGGTGCGCAACGCGCTCGTCGTCGGCGCCGACACGCTGTCCGCGTACATGGACTGGGACAACCGCACGCCGTCGGTGCTGTTCGGCGACGGCGCCGGCGCGGTGGTGCTGAAGGCGTGCGACGAGCCCGCGGGTATCGTCGCGGAAGTGCTCGGCTGCGTGACCTCGGCGCGCGACGAACTGCGCATCAACGGCATCGGCTCGAAGTTCGCCAACGCCGGGCTCATGTACGGCACGACCCACTGGGACTTCAACGGCCCGGAGATCTTTCGCCAGGCCGTGGGCGGCATGGCCGCCGCGGCGCGCGAGGTGCTCGCCAAGGCCGGGGTTGCGAGCGCCGACGTCGGCCTCGTGATCCCGCATCAGGCGAACCTGCGCATTGTCGAGGCAGTGGCTCGCCGCGCGGGCATCGCGATGGAGAAGGTGTTCACGAACATGCAGGCGCGCGGGAACCTGTCTTCGGCGTCGATTCCGGTGGCGCTGGTGGAGGCGCTCGCGCAGCAGCGCGTCGCGCCCGGCTCGCTCCTGCTGTTGCCGGCCTTCGGCGGCGGCATGACCTGGTCCGCGCACGTCCTGCGCTGGGGCAAGCGCACCACGCCGCTCGGCACGAGCCCCATTCGCCTGCCGCCCTGCGAGCGAACCGCGCTCGAGATCGTGGCGGCGCTGCGCGCATCCAAGGGATCGAGCCGGCCGTCCACGCCACCGCCGGTCGAGACCGGCCGCGCGCCGAGAGAGGGTGCCGTGCATCCTGCGCCCGCGACACGCAGCCATGCCGCGCCGGCGCAAGCCCAATGCGCGTCCAACGATATCGATGGCACGTGACGCTTTATCGCCGCCCGGACGGGGCGGCGCGTTTCGAAATCGGGCGCCCTGCTCGCTTCCTCGGGGGCCGGGCGCCGAGGTGTCGTCCCTTCCCGTGGTCGGAATATCGATAACACATCAACCCGACTCTTCTTCTCCCGTTAGCGAGGCAAGCTCATGAACGCGATCGTCGACTTCCCCGTGGTCTCCAGTCTCAATACGTACCAGCAGATCGAGCTCGAGTTCGACCCCGAGCTCCACACCGTCTTCTCCTGGATGAAGGGCACGCCGCGCCCGTGCTTCACCGCGCAGCTACTCGACGAGGTGCGGCACTTCGAAAAGCTTCTCGAAGCGAACCAGGGCCACTTGAGCCACTGCGGGCGGCCCGAGCGCGTCGACTACCTCGTCGCGGGCAGCCGCACGCCCGGGGTGTTCAACCTCGGCGGCGACTTGTCGATGTTCATCGAGGCGATCATGCGCCGGGACCGGGCGCTCCTCGAGCGCTACGGCCGGCTGTGCATCGAGAACATCCACCGCCGCCTGACCGGCTTCGGCGCCGCGATCCCGACCATCACGCTCGTGCAGGGCAAGTGCCTGGGCGGCGGCTTCGAGTGCGCGCTGACCTCCGACTTGATCGTGGCCGAGAGGCAGGCGACGTTCTCCTTCCCCGAAGTGCTGTTCAACCTCATCCCCGGCATGGGTGGGCTGTCGCTGCTCAAGCGGCGGATCGGCTTGCGCAAGGCCGAGGAGGTCGTGATGAGCGGCCGGGTCTTCTCCGCGAAGGAGATGCACGACATGGGCGTGGTCGACATCCTGACCGAGGAGGGCCTCGGCCTCGAAACCGTGCGTACCCTGATCGCGGGCCGGCAGAAGAAGGCGATCGCGTACCGCAGCCTGTATCGCGCGAAGCTCGCGTGCGACCCGGTGCCGGTGACCGAGTTGACAGAGATCGTCGACACCTGGGTCGACGCCGCGCTCCAGCTCGAAACGCGCGACCTGCGCATGATGGCGCGCCTGCTGCGCGGCCAGGACAAGATGGTCGCCGTGGCGAGCGAGGAGCTCGAGGTGCAGGCGCTGTACGGGACGCAGGAAGCGGCGGTCGCCGGCGCCGCGTAGTTCCGGCGCGTTACCGGGTCGCGAGCTGCGGCCCGGGCGCCGCGGCGCGCAGCTGGGTGGCCGTCGCCGCATAGCAGCGGCGCATCTCCGCGACGAGCGGGGGTAGCCGCTCGCGGTCACCGCGCCTTGCGGACTCGTCGATCTCGATGCAGCGCGCAGCGAGCTGCTGGGCGCCGATGCCTGCCGCCGCGCCCCGAATCGCGTGCGTGAGGTCCGGGATCGCGAGGAGCTGCCCGGTCACGAGTGTGGTGTCGAGGCGCGCGAGCAGCGTTTCGACGTCGCTGCAGAAGCCATCTACGAGCCTTTCGAGGAAAGTCGGATCGCTCGCGATCTGCATGACCTCGCGCAGGCGCGCCTGGTCCACCAGCGGGATGCCGCCGAGCGACACCGTGGCGAGCGGCCGCACCGCCGGGCGCGCGGCGCGCGCGCCCTTGCGGGCGAGCTCGTCGACCGCCTTGATGAACGTGGCGGCGTCGAACGGCTTGCCGACGAAGTCGTCGGCGCCGGCCTCGCGCACGCGCTCGCGCGTTTCCGGCGTCACCGAGGCCGACAGGATGATGATCGGCATGCGCACGCCGGTCGGCTCCATCTGCCGGATTGCCTTGGTGACCTCGACGCCGCTGCGCTCGGGCATGTTGAAGTCGAGGATCGCGAGGTCCGGCTGCTGCAGCTCGTAGGCGTCGAGCGCCTCCTCGCCGTCGCGCGTCAGGAACACGGCATGGCCGGCGCTTTCCAGGAGCTGCTGGATGATCGCCTGGTTGGTCGCGTTGTCCTCCGCCACCAGGATGCGCAGCTTGCGGCGCTGCTGCTTGAGCACGACCCCCAGGTCGATGATCTCGGCCGACGGCTCAGCGTCGCCCGACGCGGCCGCATGCAGGGCATTCTGGAGAAGGCGCGGCGAAACCGCGGCGTCGAGGCAGGTGACGCCGTCGATGGCGCGCAGGCGTTGGTGGTCGGCGTCGGCGAGCGCCGCGTCCGCGATGAAGATCAGCGCGCAGCGGTCCTCGGCGGCACGGCCCTCGGCGGCCGCGGCGAACACGCGGATCGCGACCTCGACATCGGCGGCGACCAGCACGGCGGCGAGCCCGTCCGCCTCGCCCTGCGACGTGCGCAGCCGGGCGATCACACCTGCCTCGTCAGGCAGGATCTCGATGTCGCCGCAAACTTCGGTCACGAGCGGGCGCAGCCGCTGCGCGCGTTTCGCGTCGGCGAAAAGCAGCGCGCGTGTCGCCGGCGCGGGCTGCGACTGTCGCGCCGGCGCGCCGTCCGCGCGCAGCAGCGGCACTTCGAACCAGAACGTGCTGCCGGCGCCAAGCGCGCTGGTCACGCCGATCGCGCCACCCATGAGCTCGACCAGCTGCTTTGCGATCGACGTGCCGAGGCCGGTGCCGCCGTAGCGCCGCGTGATCGAGTCGTCGGCCTGCACGAACTGCTGGAAGATCTTGGGGAGGTTCTCCTGGGCGATGCCGATGCCGGTGTCCTTGACCTCGATGCGCACGCGGAAGCCGTCCGCGGTCTCGGCGAGCAAGCGGGTGCCGACTTCGACGTGGCCGCGCTCGGTGAACTTGATCGCGTTGGAGAGCAGATTGACCAGCACCTGGCGCAGGTGATGCGGGTCGCCTTTGACGTGGTAGTCGATGGCCGGGTCCACCGAGCAGCGCAGCGCGAGCTCCTTCGATTCCGCGTGCGGCCGCATCATCTTGGCCACGTTGTTGATCATGGCGTACAGGTCGAACTCGGCGATCTCGATGCTGAGCCGGCCCGATTCGATCTTCGAGATGTCGAGTACGTCGTCCACCAGCGAGCGCAACAGCGCGACCGAGTGCCGCTGCAGGCGCATGAGCTCGACCTGCTCGGCGTTCAGCGGCGTGGTCTGCAGGAGGTCGGTGACCCCGACGATGCCGTTCAGCGGCGTGCGCATCTCGTGGCTCATGTTGGCGAGAAATGCGCTTTTCGCGCGGTTCGCCTCCTCGGCCTTCTTGCGCGCTTCCTCGATGCGCTTCAGGAGCGTGGACACGTACAGCGGCAGCACGATCATCGACGCCATGAGGCCCCAGCCGATGTACGGCTGGTGGACCCACCAGGGCGCCCAGAGGACGACCGGAACGAATCCGGCGAGGCACAGCGCCTGGCAGAGGAACAGATACTTGCGGCCGTAGCGGAAGCCGTTGCCGAACGTGATGAACAGATACACGCCGATGAGGCCGACGCCGGAATCGTTGGCGAGAAACAGCGCGAACGTAGTGCCGCCGGAGTCGGCGAGCATGCCGGCAATCCGGCGCGGAATGTTCTTGCCGGGCGACGCGCAGATCGCCGCGAAGAGGCCGAAGGCGACGAGCAGGAACCCGAGGAGGCCGAAGAGCAGGATCCGGTCGTGGACGGAGACCTCGGCGGGCGCGGCGTGCACGCGACCCCACATGTAGACCGTGATGAGGCCCACGAGGACGATCCGCAGGATCGCCTGCTCGTGCTCGCTGTCGGTCCTGCCCCGCAGCCGTTCCTTGAGTGTGCTCAATAAGGCCATCCGCGGCCTCCTGTCCTTCTCCGCCGACTGCCTGCAAGCAACAAGTGTGCCGAAAATTGACTCGATTGCCCCTTAACCTGCAAAGCGCCTGATTTAGTTGCAAATCATGCCAACGGAATACCAGGGGCGGGATTCAGTGGCCAACCATTCAAGATACCACTGGCGCGGCGCCCATGTCACGGACCACCGCGGTAAGCCTGGAACGGACCACCGTGGCGCCCTCGACGGTGGCCATTCCGGACAGCTTGGCCACCCCGCGCAGCGACCGCCCGAGCGTGCATTCGAGCACCAGGCGGTCGCCGGGAGCGACGTCACGCTCGAACGAGCATGCTTCGATGCCGGCGAAAAAGATGATGGACCGGCCGATCCGGCTCGGCATGCCGGAGTAATGGCAGAGGACCCCCGCCGCCTGCGCCAGGGCTTCGAGGACGAGGAGTTGCGGCATCAACCGCCGTTCGGGCGCGATCCCGGCGAAGAACCACTCGTTGCCGCTCACGTTCTTCGCGACTCGCACCGACTTGCCCGGCACGCAGGCTTCCACCCGGTCGATCAGCAGGAACGGATAGCGGTGCGGGATGTGCCGCAGAATCTCGTCGATACTGGCGGTCGCGATCGCTTCGTTGGCCATGGGGATGTCGAGTGTGGATTGCGGGAACGGCCCGGCGGCCGGCTCGAAAGGCTATAATTATCCGCATCTTTCGCTGCCGATGATCATGAAAATCCTGGTTCCGATCAAGCGTGTCGTCGATTTCAACGTCAAGGTCCGAGTCAAGGCCGACGGCTCGGGTGTGGACACCGCCAACGTCAAGATGTCCATGAACCCCTTCGACGAGATCGCCATCGAGGAGGCGGTCCGCCTGAAGGAAAAGGGTACGGCCACCGAAGTGGTCGCCGTCACCTGCGGCGTTGCCGCGTGCCAGGAGACGCTGCGCACGGCGCTTGCGCTCGGCGCCGACCGGGCCATCCTGGTCGAAACCGACGCCGACCTGCAGCCGCTCGCCGTGGCCAAGCTCCTGCAGGCGATCGCGCAGCAGGAAAAGCCGGACCTCGTGATTCTCGGCAAGCAGGCGATCGACGACGACGCCAACCAGACCGGCCAGATGCTGGCGGCGCTGCTCGACTGGCCGCAGGCCACGTTCGCGTCCAAGGTGGACATCGGCAGCGGTGTGGCCACGGTCAAGCGCGAAGTGGACGGCGGCCTCGAGACCATCGAAATGAAGCTGCCCGCGATCGTCACCACCGATTTGCGCCTCAACGAGCCGCGCTACGCCACGCTGCCCAACATCATGAAGGCGAAGAAGAAGCCGCTCGCCACCACCGCGCCGGCCGCGCTCGGCGTCGATGTCGCGCCGCGCCTGACCACGCTCGAGGTGGTCGAGCCGCCCAAGCGCAAGGGCGGCGGCAAGGTGGCGGACGTGAAGGAGCTCGTCGCCAAGCTGCGCACTGAAGCCAAGGTGATACCGTGAAACATCCCCCCACGCTCGCTCCGCTCGCTGCCCCCCAGGGGGTGCGTCAGTTCCTCGGGGCGGCCCTTCGGAACTGACATGTCCATTCTCGTCATCGCCGAGCACGACAACGCCTCGCTCAAGTCCGCCACCGCGCATGCGGTGACCGCCGCCGGGAAGCTCGGCGGCGAAACGCACGTGCTCGTTGCCGGCCACGGTGCGCAAGCAGCGGCGCAGGCCGCCGCCCAACTGGCGGGAGTGGCGAGAGTGCTGCACGCCGAGGCGCCGCACTTGGCGCAGCCCACCGCGGAAAACATCGCGGCAGTCGCGCTATCGGTTCTTCCCGGCGGTTACACGCACGTGGTGGCTGCCGCCAGCGGCTTCGGCAAGAACGTGTCGCCGCGCATCGCGGCCAAGCTCGACGTGGCGCAGGTGAGCGACATCACCGGCATCGACTCACCCGACACCTTCGTGCGGCCGATCTACGCCGGCAACGCGTTCGCCACGGTGCAGTCGAAGGACCCGGTGAAGGTGCTCACGGTGCGCACTACCGCGTTCGACAGCGCGCCTTCCGGCGGCAGCGCCGCGGTCGAGTCGATCCCGGCGCCGGCCGACACGGGACACTCGAGGGTTACGGGACAGGAGCTCACCAAGTCCGAGCGGCCCGAGCTCACCAGCGCACGGATCGTGGTCTCGGGTGGCCGCGGCTTGGGCAGTGGCGACAACTTCAAGCTCCTGGAAGCGCTCGCCGACAAGCTCAACGCCGCGATCGGCGCGTCGCGCGCGGCGGTCGATGCGGGCTATGTACCCAACGACTACCAAGTCGGGCAGACCGGCAAGATCGTGGCGCCCGACTTGTACATCGCGGTCGGCATCTCCGGCGCCATCCAGCACCTCGCGGGCATGAAGGACAGCAAGGTGATCGTGGCGATCAACAAGGATCCGGAGGCGCCGATTTTCCAGATCGCCGACTACGGGCTCGTGGGCGACCTGTTCGAGCTCGTGCCGCAGCTCACCGCCGAACTTTAGCAGGTCGATGCAAAAGGCGTCCGAGCGGCCCTAAGGTGACGAAGGAGCTGCGTTGCGCCTTTTGCATCGAGGTTGATTCCAGGCGGTCGTCCTAGGGGCGGCCCGTCGGACGACCGCCGGAAACAGCACGAAACAACGCGCGTTGTGCGTACACTCACGCCTTCGATCGCGTTCTGCATCATGCGGTTAGATCCGGCGGCTTTTTAGAGCGTTTTCTCTAGCGGCGCGGCCGTACGCTACGCGTTCACCATTTCTGGAGGATGATCCATCCCATGAGCACCTACCACGCGCCGCTTTCCGAGATGAAGTTCGTGATGAACGATCTCGCCGGACTTTCGCAGGTCGCGAAACTGCCCGGATTCGAGGACGCGACGGCGGATACCGTGTCGGCGATCCTGGACGAGGCGTCGAAGTTCGCCACCAATGTACTCGACCCGCTCAACGTCGTGGGCGACCGTGAAGGGTCGAAGTGGACCGAGGGCGGTACGGTGACGACACCTCCCGGCTTCAAGGAGGCGTACCTCAAGTACTGCGAGAACGGCTGGAACGGCCTCACCAAGAGCACCGAGTACGGCGGGCAGGGCTTGCCGCAGCTCCTCGCCTGCGCGGTCGAGGAGATGTGGCACTCGGCCAACCTCGCGTTCGATCTCTGCCCGCTGCTCACGCAAGGCGCGATCGAGGCAATCGAGCTGCGCGGCTCGCGACGCCTCAAGGACACGTTCCTGCCGAAGATGGTCGAGGGCACGTGGACCGGCACCATGAACCTGACCGAGCCGCAGGCGGGCTCCGACCTGGCGGCGGTGCGTACGCGCGCGGTGCCGCAGGGCGACGGCACGTACAAGCTCTTCGGCCAGAAGATCTTCATCACCTTCGGCGAGCACGACTACACCGAGAACATCATCCACCTGGTCCTCGCCCGCACGCCGGACGCGCCCGAAGGGGTCAAGGGTATCTCGCTGTTCGTGGTGCCGAAGTTCCTGGTCAACGAGGACGGCAGCTTAGGCGCGCGCAACGACGTGACTTGCGCCTCGCTCGAGCACAAGCTCGGCATCCACGCGAGCCCGACGGCGGTGATGGCATACGGCGACCGGGGTGGCGCGGTGGGTTACCTCGTGGGCGAGG
>JADLEZ010000444.1 GCA_020845855.1 Burkholderiales bacterium | reverse complement strand
TCGCCGGCCAGGCGGACCTCGCGGAGCGGAACTCGGCGATGGACGTCTTGCACGCCGCGATCGCCGCGATGGGCTCCGACATCTTGGAGCGCACCACGTAGTCCTGATAGGCAGGCAACGCGATGGCTGCCAGGATGCCGACGATGGCGACGACGATCATCAGTTCGATGAGCGTGAAGCCCTTTTGTAGCTGTTTCATGGTGAATCTCCTTATCGTGATAAACGTACTCAACCATCCGGCACCCAGCGATGCTGGAAACCAACGAGCAAGCCATATGCCAGCGTCGGCGAACCGCGGATCGAGTCGGTTTTTCACTACTAAATTATTGAAATATATAAAATAATAATCGGGGTAGCCGTTTGTTGATTTTCGCGACCGTATCCCCAATCCAGTGTCATCCCGAGCGGAGCGAGGGATCCGCTTTCGTGGCGAATCAACGAGTTGCGCAAAGCAGATCCCTCGTCGCCTTCGCTCCTCGGGATGACACAGCGGGATTTTCAACGGACTGCTAGCCGACGAACGGCGGCGCGGACCGCGCCCCGCGGAAAGCGAGCGCCAAACGGCTTGTCGCGGGGGTCGCCGCGGTGCGGAAGCGGGGTGACGCCCTGCGGCACTCCTGCCGCAAGGCGTCCGATCAGGCCTCGACCGACAGCTCGAGCCTTACCCCCGCAACCTCGAAAGTGTCTCCCGGATGCAGCGGCGAGCCTTCCGGCGCGATCGGCGAGCCGTTGATGCGCGGCGGTTCCTTGCCTTCGATGGGGATCAGGATGAAGCCTGCGGCCACCTTGCGCACGACCGCGACCTGCACGCCGACGCGGCCCACCGTGAGCTCCGGGCCGGGGAACGGCACGTTGCGACCCTGGCTCGCGCCGGACAGCACGCGCACCGCGGGGCCGTCGAGCGGCGGCTTCGCCGCCACGGGCGCCGGTATGAGCGCCGGCCGCTCGAGCGCAGGCGATGGCGTCGCCTTGACGACGGGCGCGGGCTGCGCGGGCTCCGCCGCCGGACGGGGCACGTCGGCGTCCACGCGCGGCTTGACTGGCCGGGACCGCGTGATGGGTCCGGTCATCTTCGGCAGTCCCGCGTCGCGCTCGAGGTCGGCGACCAGGGGCGCGCCGCGGGGAGCGACACGCAGGCGGTGATCGCCGACCCGCGGCACCTCCACCTGCGGCAGCGGCCGTGCGGGCTGGACCTTGTCGGTGAGCCCCCGCAATTGGTGGCGCAGCATGTCGGGCGGCAGCGGATCGACCCTGGCGTCGTTGTTCGACATGTAGGTCAGGCGCTGGCGGCCGATGTCGATCTGGTCGTGGTCGGCGAGGAAGTGCTTCACCACGGGCCTGCCGTTGACGATGGTGCCGTTGGTGCTGCCGAGATCCTCCAGGAACGAATCGGCGAGGATGGTCACCACCTGCGCGTGCTCGCCGGACACCGCGGGGTACGGCAGGCACACGTCGTTGTCCGCACGGCGGCCGATCGTGATCCGCTCCTTGTCGAGCGGGTAGTCGACGGTCGCACCGTCCGCGAGGTAGAGGACGAGCTTGCCCATGGCTAGCAAGTCGATGCAAAAGGCGTCCGCGCGGTCCCCGGATGACGAGGAGGCCGCGTTGCGCCTTTTGCATCGAGGGGGATGTTCATCTAGCCCTTCTTCTTCGCAAGCCAGCGCTGCGCCCAGCCGCTCGTCGGCAGGAACTCAGCCGGCACGCGCACCAGGATGAGCGACACGTTGTCGCGCCCGCCGTTCTGGTTCGCGAGGTCGATGAGATCCGCCGCCGCCACCGCGAGGTCGCTGCGCTTTTCGTCGACCACGGAGTGGATCACGTCGCCGTCGACCATGTCGGTGAGGCCGTCGGAGCACAGCAGATAAATGTCGTTGGCCTCGATCCGGTACTCGGCGATGTCGGTGGGCACGATCGCCTCGATGCCGAGCGCGCGCGTGACGAGGTTCTTGTTGAGCGAGAAGCGCGCCTGCTCCGGCGTCAGCACGCCGCTGTCGATCTGCTCCTGCAAGAGCGAGTGGTCGCGCGTGAGCTGCTCGAACTTCTCGCCGCGCAGGCGGTAGCAGCGGGAGTCGCCGATGTGCCCGATGGACACGCGGTTGCCGCAGAACACCGCGGCGACGATGGTGGTGCCCATGCCGGCGCACTCGGGCCGCGCCTGCGCCGCCTCGTAGATGCCCTTGTTGGCGGAAGCGATCTGCTGCTGCAAGAGCAGCGCGCCGTGGGTGAGCCCGCTCTGGATGTCGATCTTCGAGAGCTCGCGGCCCGAGCGCAGCTCCGGCATCATGCCGTTGCTGACCACGTTCACCGCGATGCCGCTCGCGACCTCGCCCGCGTTGTAGCCGCCCATGCCGTCGGCGAGTACCGCGATGCCGGCCTCGCCGTCGACGAACACCGTGTCCTCGTTGTGGGTGCGCACCATCCCCGGATGGGACAGGCTCGCGACCTCGAGGGCGGCAGTCTCGCTCATGGCTACAGCACGGACTTCAGGAGCTTGCCCATCTCCGCCGGGTTGCGGGTGATCTTGATGCCCGCCGCCTCCATCGCCGCGAGCTTCTCCTGCGCCGTGCCCTTGCCGCCGGAGATGATCGCGCCGGCGTGGCCCATGCGCTTGCCCGGCGGGGCGGTGACGCCGGCGATGAAGCCGACCACCGGCTTTTTCATGTGCTCTTTCACCCAGGCCGCGGCGGTCTCCTCGTCGCTGCCGCCGATCTCGCCGATCATGATCACGGCGTCGGTCTGCGGGTCGTCGTTGAACATCCGCAGCACGTCGACGTGCTTGAGACCGTTGACCGGATCGCCGCCGATGCCCACCGCGGTCGACTGGCCGAGCCCCAACTCGGTCAGCTGCCCAACCGCCTCGTACGTGAGCGTGCCCGAGCGCGACACCACACCCACGCGGCCCTTGCGGTGGATGTGCCCCGGCATGATGCCGATCTTGATCTCGTCGGGGGTGATGACGCCGGGGCAGTTGGGTCCCAGCAACAGCGTCTTGCGCCCGCGCATGCGGTCGCGGGTGGCGATCATGTCGCGCACGGGAATGCCTTCGGTGATGCACACCACGAGCTCGAGGTCGGCGGCGACCGCCTCGTCGATCGCGCCCGCCGCGAACGGCGGCGGCACGTAGATCACCGACACGGTGGCGCCAGTGGCCCGCTTCGCCTCCGCGACCGTGGCGTAGATCGGAATACCTTCGAAGTCCTCGCCCGCCTTTTTCGGGTTGACGCCGGCGACGAAGCAGTTGCGCCCGTTCGCGTAATCGCGGCACATGCGCGTGTGGAACTGGCCGGTCTTGCCGGTAATGCCTTGGGTGATGACCTTGGTGCCGCGGTCGACCAGGATGGACATGCTCACTTTCCCTTCGCCGCGGCCACCACCTTCTCCGCCGCTTCCGCCATGTTGTCGGCCGTGATGATCGGCAGCCCCGACTCCGCGAGGATCTTGCGCCCGAGCTCCTCGTTGGTGCCCTTCATGCGCACCACCAGCGGCACCTCGAGCGACACCGCCTTGGACGCGGCGACGATGCCCTCGGCGATAGTGTCGCACTTCATGATGCCGCCGAAGATGTTGACCAGGATCGCCTTCAGCCCGGGGTTGCGCAGCATGATCTTGAACGCCTCGGTCACCTTCTCGGCGGTCGCGCCGCCGCCCACGTCGAGAAAGTTGGCCGGCTCGCCGCCGTAGAGCTTGATGACATCCATGGTCGCCATCGCGAGCCCCGCGCCGTTGACGAGGCAGCCGATGTCGCCGTCGAGCGAGATGTAGGACAGGTCGAACTTCGACGCGTCGACCTCCGCCGGGTCTTCCTCGTCGAAGTCGCGCATTTCGACGATCTCGGGATGGCGGAACAGCGCGTTGGCGTCGAAGTTGAGCTTGGCGTCCAGAGCGATCACCTTGCCCTCGCCGGTGATCACCAGCGGGTTGATCTCGGCAAGCGAGGCGTCGGTCTCGACGAAGACCTTGTACAGGTTCTTCAGCAGGTCGCGCGCCTGGCCGACGCTTGCCTGCGGCACCCCGATCTTGCGCGCCACGTCATCGGCCTCGGCATCGGTGAGACCCTTGCCGGGATCGACGAACACCTTGTGGATCTTCTCGGGCGTGGTGGCCGCGACGTGCTCGATGTCCATGCCGCCTTCCGAGCTCGCCATCAGCGCCACGCGCTGGGTCGCGCGGTCCACCACCATGCCGACGTACAGCTCCTTGCTGATATCCGCACCCTCCTCGATCAGCAGGCGGCGCACCTTCTGGCCCTCCTTGCCGGTCTGGTGGGTGACGAGTTGCATGCCGAGGATCTCGCTCGCGCGCTGGCGCACCTCGTCGATCGACTTCGCGACCTTGACCCCGCCGCCCTTGCCGCGCCCGCCGGCATGGATCTGCGCCTTGACCACCCAGACCGGACCGCCCAGTTGCTGCGCCGCCTTCACCGCCTGGTCGACGCTGAACGCGGGCACGCCGCGCGGCACCGGGATGGCGAACTTGCGGAACACTTCCTTGCCCTGGTACTCGTGGATCTTCACTGGCGATGCCCTCGGTTCCCCGGCTTACAATCCGGCGAAAGGCAGGAATTGTACCGTCCGCCGCGCGTTGCGGCAGGGCCACGGAGGCGACATGTCGTTCGTGCTTGCGCTGGACCAGGGAACCACGAGCTCGCGCGCCATCCTGTTCGGCCGCGACGGCGCGGCGCACGCGGTCGCCCAGCAGGAGTTCCGGCAGATCTTCCCGCAACCGGGCTGGGTGGAGCACGACGCGGCCGAGATCTGGGCGAGCCAGTCCGGCGTCGTCCACGAAGTGCTGGCCAAGGGCCGCGTGCACGCGCGCGACGTGGCCGCCCTCGGGATCACCAACCAGCGCGAGACCACGGTGGTGTGGGAGCGGGCGACCGGCCGCCCGATCGCCAACGCCATCGTGTGGCAGGACCGGCGCACGGCGCCGCTGTGCGACGAACTCGAGGCGGCCGGCCACGCCGGCACCTTCGCGCGCAAGACGGGGCTTCTGCTCGACGCCTACTTCTCCGGCACCAAGCTGCGCTGGCTCCTCGATCACGTGGACGGCGCGCGCGAGCGCGCGCAGCGCGGCGAGCTCGCGTTCGGCACCATCGACGCGTGGCTCGTATGGAACCTGACCGGCGGCCGGCTGCACGTGACCGATGCAAGCAACGCGAGCCGCACGCTCATGTTCGACATCCACACCGGCGACTGGGACGACGAGCTCCTGCGCCTGCTCGACGTGCCGCGCGCGGTCCTGCCGCGCGTGGTCGCTTCGTCGGGCACGTGCGGCGAAGCCGCATTGAGCGGCCATGCGGTCCCGATCGCGGGCATCGCCGGCGACCAGCAGGCGGCGCTGTTCGGACAGGCTTGCCTCGCGCCCGGCCTCGCCAAGAACACCTACGGCACCGGCTGCTTCCTGGTGCTCAACACGGGGCAGGATGCGGTCGCCTCGCGCAACAACCTCGTGACCACCGTCGCCTGGCAGCGCGGCGGCCGGCTCGACTATGCGCTCGAAGGCAGCGTGTTCATCGGCGGCGCCGTCGTGCAATGGCTGCGCGACGGCTTGCAGATCGTGCGCAGCGCGGGAGAGATCGAGGCGCTCGCCGCGAGCGTGCCCGACAACGGCGGCGTGTACGTCGTGCCCGCGTTCGCGGGACTCGGTGCGCCGCACTGGGATCCGCACGCGCGCGGCGCGATCCTGGGCCTCACCCGCGGCGCCACCCGCGGCCACATCGCGCGCGCCGCGCTCGAAGCCATCGCGTTCCAGAGCGCCGACGTGCTGGCGGCGATGGAGCGCGATGCGGGGATCACGCTGTCCGAGCTGCGGGTCGACGGCGGCGCCGCGGCCAACAATCTGCTCATGCAGTTTCAGGCGGATCTCCTCGGCGTGCCGGTGGTGCGGCCGCGGGTGCTCGAAACCACCGCGCTGGGGGCGGCGTATCTCGCCGGGCTCGCCGTCGGCTATTGGGCGAGCGAGGACGACATCGGCCGCAACTGGCGCGTCGACCGTCGCTTCGAGCCCGCGATGGCGCGCGGGCAGGCCGACGACCTGCGCGCGCAATGGAATCGCGCGGTGGAGCGGGCGAAGGGCTGGTTGTGAGGTCCTTGCGCTTTGCGTTGGAGAGCCCCCCATGACTGCCCGCGCATCCGATTGGCGCACGCCTGCCGTCGTGCTGGCCGCAAGCGGCGTCATCCTCTGCATCGCGATGGGTGTGCGCCACGGCTTCGGACTCTTCCTGCAGCCGGTGACGACGCAGATGGGCTGGGGCCGCGAGGCGTTCGCGCTCGCGCTCGCCGTGCAGAACCTCACCTGGGGCGCCACCCAGCCGTTCGTGGGCATGATCGCCGACCGCTTCGGCTCGGCCAAGGTGCTGCTGGGTGGCAGTCTCCTGTACGCGCTCGGCCTCGTGGCGATGTCGTACGCGCCCACGCCGTGGCTGTTCGTGCTCACCGGAGGCGTGCTCATCGGCACCGCGCAGTCCGGCGTCACCTACAGCGTGGTGTCCGGCGTCCTCGGGCGCCGCTACCCCCCCGAAAAGCGCAGCATGGTGCTCGGCATTTCCGCCGCCGCAGGCTCGTTCGGCCAGTTCGCGATCCTGCCGCTCACCCAGTGGCTGCTGACTCACCTCGGTTGGCACGGCGCGCTGCTGGCGCTGGCCGGCGTCGCGCTGCTGATGGCGCCGATCGCCACGGCGATGGTCGAGCGCCGCGAAGCGATCGCCCACGCCTTCCAGCAATCGGCCAGGCAGGCGACCGGGGAAGCGTTCCGCCATCGCGGCTACGTCCTCCTCACGCTCGGCTTTTTCGTCTGCGGCTTCCAGGTCGTGTTCGTGGGCGTGCATTTGCCGAGCTACCTGGCCGACCGCGGCATGCCGCCGCACGTGGCGGTGACAGCGCTGGCACTGGTCGGGTTGTTCAACATCGTCGGCACTTACGTTTCCGGCTGGCTGGGCGGAAAGGTGAGCAAGAAGTACATCCTGTCGTTCATTTACTTCGCCCGCGCGGTCGTGTTCGCGGCGTTCTTCTGGCTACCGCTGTCGGAGGGCAGCGCCTACGCGTTCGCGATCGCGCTCGGTCTGCTGTGGCTGTCCACGGTGCCGCCGACCAACGCGCTGGTCGCGCAGATCTTCGGCGTGCGCTACTTGGCGATGCTCGCCGGCTTCGCCTTCTTCTCCCATCAGGTCGGGAGCTTCCTCGGCGCGTGGCTGGGCGGGCGGCTGTACGACGCCACCGGCAGCTACGACGTGGTCTGGTACCTCGCCATGGCCCTGGGTGTCGTGGCGGGCGTCATCAACCTGCCGATCGACGAGCGCGCGATCAAGCGGCCGGCTCCGCAGGCGATCTGACGAAACTTGCGCGCAAGGGTTGCGCCGATCGCAAACGGCGTTAACATCGCTTCCATGGCCCGCGCGAATCGCGCCGCGGGCATTTCCGGTCCGCACCAAGAGGAGCCCGTCCCATGTCTGACATCGTCATCGCCGGCGCCTTGCGCACGGCCATCGGCAAGTTCGGCGGCACGCTCGCCAAAGTTCCCGCGCCCGAGCTCGGCGCAACCGTGGTCAAGGCGCTGCTCGCGCAGGCGAAGCTCGCACCCGACCAGGTTTCCGAGGTGATCCTGGGCCAGGTGCTGTGCGCCGCCAGCGGCCAGAATCCCGCGCGCCAGACGCTCATCAAGTCCGGCATTCCGAAGGAAGTGCCGGCGATGACCATCAACGTCGTCTGCGGCAGCGGCCTCAAGGCGGTGATGCTCGCGGCGCAGGCGGTCAAATGCGGCGACGCCGACATCGTGGTCGCCGGCGGGCAGGAGAACATGAGCGCGTCGCCGCACGTGCTGATGGGCTCGCGCGACGGCTTTCGCATGGGCGACGCCAAGCTCGTCGATTCGATGATCGTCGACGGGCTGTGGGACGTGTACAACCAGTACCACATGGGGACCACCGCGGAGAACGTGGCGAAGCAATACGGCATCAGCCGCGCGCAGCAGGACGAGTTTGCGGTGGCGAGCCAGAACAAGGCGGAGAAGGCGCAGAAGTCCGGCGCGTTCAAGGACGAGATCACGCCGGTCATGATTCCGCAGCGCAAGGGCGATCCCGTTGCGTTCGCGGCCGACGAATTCATCAAGCCCGGCGCCACGCTCGAAGGCGTGGCGGGCTTGAAGCCGGCGTTCGCCAAGGACGGCACGGTCACCGCGGCCAACGCCTCCGGCATCAACGACGGCGCGGCCGCCGTGCTGGTGATGACCGCCGAGCGCGCGGCGAAGCTCGGGCTCACGCCGCTCGCGCGGATCAAGGCCTATGCGACCACCGGTGTCGATCCCGCGGTGATGGGCATGGGGCCGGTGCCGGCGTCCAAGCTCGCGCTCGAGAAGGCGGGCTGGCGCGCCGCCGATCTCGACCTGATGGAGATCAACGAGGCGTTCGCGGCGCAGGCCTGCGCGGTGAACAAGGAGATGGGCTGGGACACGGGCCGGATCAACGTCAACGGCGGCGCCATCGCGCTCGGGCACCCGATCGGCGCGTCCGGCTGCCGCGTGCTGGTGACGCTCCTGCACGAGATGCGCCGGCGCAACGCGAAGAAGGGCCTCGCGTCGCTGTGCATCGGCGGCGGCATGGGAGTCGCACTGGCAGTCGAACGTGCGTAAATCGCTTGTCCGCGGCCGCTAACGCGGCGGGCTGACCGATTTACGCCCGGAAGTATCAGCGCGGTCGGCTTGGGGCGGCCCTGCGCCGACCGCGTAACAGAGGCAACGTAGCGCGTCGATCATAAGCGCGCTGACGCGCGCCGTTCAGCAACGCGCGCATGCACGCTGACAGCCTGCGCTCGGCGCCGGCGTCGGTCGTACGAACAACATCGCAACCGTTGGAGGAGGAGAAAATGGCAAACGACAAGCATAGAGTCGCGCTGGTGACGGGGGGTATGGGCGGTCTGGGCGAGGCCATCTGCATCAAGATGGCCGCGCTGGGCTACAGCGTGGTCACGACCCACTCGCCGGGCAACACCAAGGCCAACGAGTGGCTATCGGCAATGAAGGCACAGGGCTACAACTTCAAGGCGTATCCGTGCGACGTCGCCGACTGGGAGTCGACGGTGGCATGCGTCAAGAAGGTATCCGAGGAGGTGGGCCCGGTCGACGTGCTCGTGAACAATGCGGGCATCACGCGCGACATGACGTTCAAGAAGATGGACAAGGCCAACTGGGATGCGGTCATGAAGACCAACCTCGACTCCTGCTTCAACATGACCAAGCAGGTGGTCGACGCGATGGCCGACCGCGGCTGGGGCCGCATCATCAACATCTCGTCGGTGAACGGCCAGAAGGGCGCGTTCGGGCAGACCAACTATTCCGCGGCCAAGGCCGGCATGCACGGCTTCACCAAGGCGCTCGCGCTCGAGTACGCGCGCAAGGGCGTCACCTCCAACACCATCTCGCCCGGCTACATCGGGACCAAGATGGTGATGGCGATCCCGAAGGAAGTGCTCGACAGCAAGATCATCCCGCAGATCCCGATGGGACGCCTCGGCAAGCCCGAGGAAGTGGCGGGACTCGTCGCCTATCTCGCGAGCGAGGAGGCGGCGTTCTTGACCGGCGCCAACATCGCGATCAACGGCGGCCAGCACATGTTCTGAACTGGGGTCGGAGTCGAGTTCGAAACCGGTGAACGAGTGAACGGGTGAAGGGGTGAAGCGACATGCCGCCGCCGGTGGCAGCGGCCTTCACCCATTCACCTATTCACCGATTCACCGATTCAC
>JADLEZ010000443.1 GCA_020845855.1 Burkholderiales bacterium | reverse complement strand
TAGTAGCGCGCCCCGGGCCACGACGCTCGTGGCCGAAGGCGGCGACTGACCGTGTGTTGAATTTCTGCGCGGCTGCTCGCGGGTGCGTTGGGACGCAATGGCCAGCACGCGCCCGGTCGCGTGGCCACGGGCGCTGCGACGTTCGTTCAAGGCGAACATTCGCGTCTTCGCGCCTGGCCGGTTTGGCGAGTCGATTGCGTACGAGTCGACAAAACGAAGCCGAAGGTAGAACAGACCGGCCGAGGAGAACACGATGAGCAGCTCCAGCAGGAATCCGCCGAGCTCTGAAGGTCCGCGTCCGGCCGCTGCGGCGGTGGCAACGATCGCTGCGTCGATCGCCTGCGTCACCGCGATCGGCGCGCTCGCTCTGGCCGCCGTTTCCGGCGGCAGCGACCGCCCGGCGACGGAGCGGACGGCGCACTCGGCCGAGGTCGTTGCCGGATGGGCGATCACGGCGGACTACGCCGCGGCGCACCGCCGGCAACTGTTCGAATGACTGGCGTGCGCGAGTCGCCGCGATTCGCGCCAGCTTCGCGCGTCATCGCGCGTTCGGCCGGAGCACAGGCGGCGTCGCCGAGCGAAGGCAAGCGCCTCGCGCGCATCGGCTCGAAGGAACGGCAAAGCCCGTAGCGGCGCGTCGGCGCACGCGCAGCCTCCAGCCAGGTTTCCTCCGGCCCGACCGCGCGTGGCGACACCGCGCGTCGGGTCCTTTCTTGGCCTGGACGACGTGCTGGTCGGCGCTGCGCGTGTTCCTGCCGGGCTCGACGAAAGGGTTGAAGTTAAGCTGACCAGCCACTCGGCCCGCTGAAGATTCACGGCACCTGCACGAAGCGCCGCCCCTTCGACATTCGATAGCCGTTGAAGCCGGCGCGGTCGACGCAGAGGATCTCGTCGACGCCGATGCCCGTTGATGCCGCGTAGCCCTCGGCCTCGAGTTCGTCGGCGAGCTGGCCCAGCTTGTCCTGATCGATGCCCGGTCGAAAGCCGAACGAATGGGGCCGCGTCCGCGGCGCCTTGCCGCGGCGGGCTATCGCTGCTTCTCCGAGCCCCGCGCGAATCGTGCGGTTGACGGCTTCCTTGAACGGCACTCCGAGCTCGCGTGCCCGTTGCTTCAGAAGGCCGGCGAGGTCGTCGTCGATGGTCAGCGTCGTACGCATATGCGCATCGTAGATGCCTGCATTTTTGATGTCAAGACATCAGGCGTGCTCGCCCCCTCGCTTCGGGACGCCGATGCGCTCCACCGCGGGTCCATCGCCATCAACGCTGTCCGTCTCGTTGGCCGATTTCCGTAGGAAATTCACCTGATCATTAACTCTCGCTTGCGAAATTTACCGTCGAATCGTAGATTGAACTCGCGATCCGTCACAGCGAGCGCGAGCCGATGGGATACCTCAGACGATTGCCGAAGTTCGAGTTCTTCCGCCCCGACACGGTCGACGAGGTACGCGCGCTGATGGCTGGCGCCGCGGAGGGCGAGACGATGCTTCTGGCCGGAGGCACCGATGCGATCCTCCAGATGCGACGCCGTGAGAGGACACCGCGCTGCGTGGTCGGCTTGAAGAGTGTCGCCGAACTCGACTTCGTTCGCGAGGAATCGGATGGCAGCCTCGCGATCGGCGCGATGACGTCGCTGCACGACCTCGCGACGGCGCCGGTGGTGCGCCGCAGCTACGGGGTGATCGCCGAGGCGGCCGGGCAGATCGGCGGGCGCGAACTGCGCAACGTGGCAACCATCGGCGGCAACGTCGCCGGTGCGCTGCCCTGCGCGGACCTGCCGCCGTCGCTGATTGCGCTCGGCGCAAGGCTGAAACTGAGCAGCAGCGGCGGCGATCGTTGGTTGCCTCTCGAGGAGTTCTACCCGGCTCTCTCGCAGACTGCGGCCGTTCCCGGTGAACTCGTGACCGAGATCCGTGTTGCGCGCCCGGCGCCATTCACGGCAGGCGCCTACCTGAAGTACCACGATCGCCATTCGATGGACATGACGGTCGTCGGTGCCAGTGCCGTCGTGACGCTGGATGCTCCCCGAGGGACGATCCAGGACGTGCGCCTGACGCTCGCCAACTGCGCGCCGACCACGTTCCGGGCACGCGGCGCCGAAGCGGTGCTGCGCGGCCGCCGGCTGGGCGACGGCGTGCTTGCGCAGACGGCGGAGGTGGCCTGTCGCGAAGCGAGCCCGCGCAGTTCGTGGCGTGCGAGCCGCGACTACCGGCTGCAGTTGATCCGCACGCTGACGCGGCGTGTGATCGCAGCAGCCTGCGAGAAGGCGAGCGATGCAACCGGAGCGCAAGCATGACGGACCGGGTTTCGGTATCCCTCGACGTGAACGGCGTCCGCTATGAAGCGGCGATCCCACCGTGGCGCACGCTGCTCGAAGCGCTGCGCGAGACGCTGGCGTTGACCGGCACCAAGCGCTCTTGCGGTGAGGGACAGTGCGGCGCCTGCACGGTGCTGATCGACGGCAAGGCGGTCAACTCGTGCCTGTATCTCGCCGTCGAGGCACAGGGCAGGAAGATCCAGACGATCGAAGGCCCTGCCGAGGGCGATGCTGTCCTCGAGCAGCTGCGGCGTTCGTTCGCCGACAAGGGCGCGATCCAGTGCGGGTTCTGCACGCCCGGCATGGTGGTTCAGGCGCGTTCGCTGCTCGCCGAGAGGCCGCAGCCGAGCGAGAACGAGATCCGCGAGGCGCTGGTCGGCCACCTGTGCCGTTGCACCGGGTATGTCCAGATCATCGAGGCGATCCAGGACGCGGCCGCACGAATCTCTCCCCCCTGGAGGTGAACCGAGATGCGCGATGAAACGCCACGCGCGTTCGACGTCATCGGCAAGCCGACGCCGAAGAAGGACGCACTCCTGAAGGCCTCGGGTCGCGCCGAGTACGCAGACGACCTGTCGCTGCCCGGCATGCTGCACGGCAAGTTGCTGCGCAGTCCCCACCCGCATGCGCGAATCGTGCGCATCGACACGAGCCGCGCCGAGGCGCTACCGGGTGTGCGCGCGGTGATCACCGGGCGCGACTTCCCCGGCGTGCGCTACGGCAACCTGCCGAGCACACGCGACTACCTGCCGCTCGCGATCGACGTCGTGCGCTATGTCGGCGAGGAAGTGGCCGCGGTCGCCGCCGTCGACGAGGACACCGCCGAGGACGTACTCGACCTGATCGAGGTCGAGTACGAGGTGCTGCCCGCCGTCTTCGATCCCGACGAGGCGATGCGGCCCGGCGCGCCGCAGTTGCACGGCCACGCGCCGGGCAACGTATCGGCGCACACGGAGTTCGAGTTCGGAGAAGTCGACCGTGCCTTCGCACAGGCCGACTACGTCCGCGAGGACGTCTTCGAGACGCAGGCCGTCAAGCAGGGCATGCTCGAGCCGCACGCGTGCATCGGGAGTTGGGAGCGCGACGGCAAGGCGACGCTGTGGGCGTGCAAGATGAGCCCATACGTCGTCTGGCGCCAGTTGTCGATGGGGCTCGACCTGCCGCCCGGCGAGGTGCGTGTCGTCCAGACCTACGTCGGCGGCGGCTTCTCGGGTGGCAAGCAGGAGGCCATGCCGATGGACTTCTGCGCGCTCAGGCTGTCGCGCAAGACCGGCCGGCCGGTGAAGATCGTGCACACGATGGACGAGGTGCTGACGATCGGCCACATGCGCCATCCGATGAAGATCCGTCTGCGCACCGCAACGACGCACGAGGGCCGCATCGTCGCGCAGCACTGCAGCCTGACGGCCAACGGCGGCGCGTATTCGAGCATCGGCGGCTTCAGCATCTTCCTCGCGGGTGCGATGCTGAACCTGCCGTACCGGGTACCCAACATGCGCTACGAGGCCGACCGTGTCTACACGAACAACGGCTTCTGCGGCGCGCTGCGCGGGCACACGGTCGTGCAGATGTGCTTTGCACGCGACTCGCAGATGGAGCTGATCGCGGCCGACCTCGGCATCGATGCGCTCGAGCTGCGCCGTCGCAACGCGATCGAGCCGGGCGAAGTCACAGCCAACGGCTTTCGCATCGGGACTTTCGCGTTCGGCGAGTGCATCGAGCGCGTCGCCCAAGCGTCCGGCTGGCTCGACAAGCGCGGGAAGCTGCCGAAATACCGCGGCATCGGCCTCGGCTGCGGTGCGCACCTGTCGGGGGCCCGCTTGATGGGCCACTCGGCTTCGGTCGCAGAGATCCGGATCCAGGAGGACGGTTCGGTGCAGTTGACCACCGGGTCCACCGACGTCGGGCAGGGTGTGGAGACGGTGATGGCGATGATTGCTGCCGAGGTACTCGGCGTCGGGGTGGACGACGTGAGCGGCCGCAACGTCGATTCGGCGAGCACGCCGGTCGATCCCGGCACCTTCGGCTCGCGAGTCACGCTGTTCACCGGCAACGCGGTGATGCGCGCCGCCGAGGACGCGCGTCGCCAGC
This sequence comes from Burkholderiales bacterium, assembly GCA_020845855.1. Lineage (GTDB taxonomy): Bacteria > Pseudomonadota > Gammaproteobacteria > Burkholderiales > Casimicrobiaceae > VBCG01. The sequence continues at coordinate 3,368 of JADLEZ010000443.1, read as the reverse complement.
TCGCCGCAATCGCCGGCGAGCGCATGGGTGTGGATCCCGAGGATCTCGTGTTCCGCCGCCACGAGATCATCAACCGCAAGGACGAGGGCCAGCGCGTCGGGTTCAAGGAGATGGTTCGCTGGGGCGCGTTCCAGCTCGGCCGCATCGTGACCGGGCGCGGGACCTATGCCGCGGGCGACGAGAAGATCGACTTCCGCACGGGCTACGGCAACCTGTCGCCGGCCTACAACCCGACCGCGTGCGTGGTCGAGCTCGAAGTCGACCCAGACACCGGGCAGGTCACGCTGCTCGGCCTGTGGGGCGCCGACGACAGCGGCACGCCGCTGAACCCGCTCGCCGTGCGTGGCCAGGTCATCGGCGCGACCGTCATGTCGATCGGCCACGCGCTCTACGAGAACTTGATCCGCACCGACGGCAAGGTGATGAACCCGTCGTTTCGCGACTACAAGATGCCGCTCGCGACCGACATCCCGCCGTTGGCGATGTTCGAGCACAGCAACGTGATCACCTGGGATCCCGAGGGTCCGTTCGGCGCGAAGGAGGCCGGGCAGGGCGCAGGCACCGGGGTGATCGCGGCGATCGCCAACGCGATCCACGATGCCACCGGTGTGCGGCTGCACCGGCTGCCGCTCACGCCCGAGAGCATCCTGCGTGGCATGCACGAACTCGAGGCGTCGCAGGAAGCAACGAAGGAAGCGTCGAAGGAAGCGGTCAACGGGTAGCGATCGCGCGCGCAGGGGCGAGGCCCCGGGGAGAAGACGAATGCTCGACGGGTGCACGCCCTGGCCGGACGACCTCGTTCGCGGGTACCTGGCGGCCGGTATCTGGCAGCGCACGACTCTCGCCGAGGCGCTCGAGATGCGGGCGCAAAGCGACGGCGAGCGCGTCTTCGTGTCGGACCGCGACGCCTCGCTCACGTACCGGCAAGTCGACCGGCTCGCCAACCGGCTTGCCGCCGAGTTGCTCGCGCTCGGACTGCGCCGCGGCGACGTGGTGCTCATGCAATTGCCCAACGTCCGCGAGTTCGTGCTGCTGTTCTTCGCGTTTCACAAGATCGGCGTCGTCCCCGTCCTGTGCCTTCCCGCGCACCGGCGCTTCGAGATCGAGCATTTCGCGAGGGTCACCGGCGCGGTCGCGCACTTCTTCCAGCAGGGCTTTCGTGGATTCGACTTCGCCGGCATGTCGAGCGAGATCCAGCTCCGCACACCCACGTTGCGGCATCGGATCTCGATCGGACGCGGGACCGAGTCGGGGGTGGTCTGGGCCGGACCGTGGCTCGAGGACAGCGCACGCACCCAGGTCATCGCGCCGCCTTGCCCGACCGGGCGGCCCGATCCTTTCGACGTCGCCTTCATGCTTCTGTCGGGCGGCACGACCGGGGTGTCGAAGCTCATACCCCGCACGCACGCCGACTACCTCTTCAATGCACGCGAGTGCGCGCGCGTGCTCGACTGGAACGCCGACACGATCTACGTCGTCGGCCTCCCGGCCGCGCACAACTTCGCGCTCGGCGCACCGGGCCTGGTCGCGGCGCTCGCGGTCGGCGGCAGCGTCGCGCTCGCATCGTCGACGGAACCCGAGGAGGTCTGCTCGACGATCGAGCGCACCCGGGCGAACGTGCTGCCGGTCACGCCCGCGTCCTTGGTGACGCTGCTCGACTCGCCAGCGAGGCATCGGTACCAGCTCGCATCGCTCGCGCAGATCTGCGTCGGGGGCCAGCGCATGCAGCCCGAGCTCTTCGATCGATTGCGCGCGGCGTTTCCGCGCGCCGAACCGATCCACGCCTTCGGCATGGCCGAGGGCCTGACCAACCTCAGCCGTCCCGGCGACCCGCTCGCGATTCGGCGCGAGACCCAGGGCCGGCCGGTGTCGCGCCTCGACGAGATCCGCATCGTCGGTGAGGACGGCGCCGAGGTCGATGCCGGCGCGGTGGGCGAGCTGATCACACGCGGCCCCTACACGATCCGTGGCTACTTCCGCAACCCCGAGCACAATCGCTCGGCATTCACGGCGGACGGCTTCTACCGCACCGGCGATCTCGTCCGCATGCACCCGAGCGGCAACCTCGTGGTCGAGGGCCGCAAGAAGGATCTCGTGAACCGCGGCGGTGAGAAGATCAGCGCCGAAGAGGTCGAGAATCTGATCCTCGCACACCCGAAGGTGCAGAGGGCGGCGGTGGTCGCGATGCCGTGTCGCGTCATGGGAGAGCGCGTTTGCGCGTTCGTCGTGACGAAGGCGGGCGTGTCCTTGACGCTGGGCGAACTCAACGAGTTCCTGCTGACGAAGCAGATCGCACGCTTCAAACTGCCGGAGCGACTCGAGGTGGTCGACTCGTTTCCCTGTACCGCGATCGGCAAGCTCTCGAAGCAGGCGCTGCGCGAGCGCGTCGCGCAGCAACTCGCACCATCGGCGACCGACTGACGGCCCGCGTAGCGAACGTCCCGGTCAGTCCTCGGCGAAGATCGCGGCCACCTGCCGGCGCAGCCACGCATTGGCGGGGTCGTGGTGGGCGCGTGCGTGCCATTGCTGCGTGATCGTCAACGCCGGCATCGGAAACGGCAGCGGCTTGATGGTGAGCATCGAGCGGCCCGCAACCAGCGACGAGGCCAGCCGCGCGGGCAGCGTGAGCAGCAGCTCGGACTGCGCAGCGATCGCCGCCAGGCCGAGCGCGTGACCGGCGGTGAAGGTCACGTGCCGCCCGAGCTTCTCCTTCGCGAGCACTTTCTGCAGCATGCCCCGCAAGGACGCGTAAGTGGCCCCGCCGGGGTGGTAGTCCATGTGCCGTGCCTTCAGGTAGTCGCTCTTGGTCAGCCTGCGCCTCGCCAGCGGATTCTTCTGGCTCATCAGCACGACAAAGCTCTCGGAGAACAGGCGCTGGCGGTAGTAGCCGGACCCCATCGCCGGCCAGTTGCCGATCACCAGATCGATCGAGCCCTCGTGCATCGCGCGCCGGCCTTCGTCTGGCGCGACCTCGAGCGTCTCGAACCGGATGTCCGGTGCCGTAGCGCTCAGGTGCGAGATCAGCCGTGGCACGAAGATCAACTGCGCCAGATCGCTCATCAGGATGCGGAACAGCCGGTCGGAGGTCGCAGGATCGAAACTTCGCGGTTTGCTCACTGCCGCTTCGATGCGATCGAGCCCGTCCGCGATCGGCCCGATGATCGACTCGACCAGTGCAGTGGGCAGCATGCCGTCGGTCGAACGGACGAACAGCGGGTCGTCGAGCCGCAGGCGCAGCCGGCGCAACGCATTGCTCACCGCGGACTGTGTCATGCCGAGCTGCCGGCCGGCCTTCGAGGCGCTGCGCGTTGCGTAGACGGTGCGCAGGACGCGCAGCAGGTTCAGGTCGATCCGGTGGAGGTTCATGG
>JADLEZ010000442.1 GCA_020845855.1 Burkholderiales bacterium | reverse complement strand
TCGACCTCACGTTCGACCTCGCTCCGGCGTCGACCGCGGTAACCGCGCAGCTTTCGTTCCGGCGCAACCCGTTCGCGGCGCCCGCGGATCGCGACGTGCCGCTGATCCTCGACGGCGAGCAGCAGGAGGACGTCGAGGTCGAGCTCGACGGCGCGGTCGTCTCGCCGGCACGCATCCGCCAGGGGTCGCAATCGCTGACGCTGCTCGATCCACCGCTTTCCGGCACGCTGACCGTGCGCTCGCGCATCGCCCCCGCGCGCAACGTCGCCCTCGAGGGGCTGTACATCTCGTCCGGCGTCTTTTGCACCCAGTGCGAGCCGGAAGGGTTCCGCCGCATCACGTACTTCCCGGACCGTCCGGACGTGCTCGCGCTGTACACGGTGACGCTGCGCGCCGACCGCGCCGCCTTCCCGGTGCTCCTGTCGAACGGCAATCTCGTCGCGCAGGGCGCGCTCTCCGGGGGACGCCACTTCGCGACCTGGCACGATCCGTTTCCCAAGCCCTCGTACCTGTTCGCGCTGGTCGCGGGCAGCCTCGCCGCGCTGGAGGATTCGTTCGTCACGAAGTCCGGCCGCAGGGTCGCGCTGCGCATCTATTCGACACCCGTCAACATTCCCCGCTGCGGATACGCAATGGAGGCGATCAAGAAGGCCTTTCGCTGGGACGAGGAGCGCTTCGGCCGCGAGTACGACCTCGACGCCTTCATGATCTTCTGTGCCGACGACTTCAACATGGGGGCGATGGAGAACAAGGGCCTCAACATCTTCAACAGCCGCCTCGTGCTCGCCGACCCGGCCACCGCGACCGACGACGATTACCGCGCGATCGAGGGGGTGATCGGCCACGAATACTTCCACAACTGGACCGGCGACCGCGTCACGTGCCGCGACTGGTTCCAGCTCTCGCTCAAGGAAGGCCTCACCGTCTTCCGCGACCAGGAATTTTCGAGCGACCTCAATTCACGCGCCGTCGAGCGCATCGGCGCGGTCGAGTTCCTGCGCCGCGAACAGTTCCCCGAGGACGACGGGCCGATGGCGCACAACGTGCGTCCGGACGAGTACCTCGAGATCAACAATTTCTATACGAGCACGGTGTACGAGAAGGGCGCCGAGGTGATCCGCATGCAGCACACGCTGCTCGGCTCGGAGCGCTTCCGCAAGGGCACTGATCTGTACTTCGAGCGCCACGACGGCATGGCCGTGACTTGCGACGATTTCGTGCAGGCGCTTTCCGACGCGTCCGGTGCCGAGCTCACCCAGTTCAAGCGGTGGTACTCGCAGGCGGGCACGCCGCGGGTCACCGCGCGAGGCAGCTACGACGCCGCGACGGCGACCTACACGCTCGATCTCGCGCAGCACACGCCGGCCACGCCGGGACAGCCGGAGAAGCTGCCGATGCACATCCCGTTCGCGGTGGGCCTGGTCGACCCCGAGGGGCGCGACATTCCGCTGCGGCTCGAGGGCGAAGCGGCGCCGGTGGGAACGACACGCCTCCTCGAGCTGCGGGAACCCGCGCAGACCTTCCGCTTCACGGGCGTCACGGTCGAACCGGTGCCCTCGCTTCTGCGCGGCTTTTCCGCGCCGGTGCGCGTCGACTACCCATACACCGACGGCCAGCTCGCGTTCCTCGCGGCGCACGACAGCGACGCGGTGTGCCGCTGGGACGCGGCGCAGCGCAGCTACGCCAATGCGGTCCTCGCCCTCGCGCGCGAGCACCGCGAAGGCCGGCCGCTCGGGCTGCCGGCGGGCCTTGTCGAGATCGTCGACAAGCTGCTGGCGGACCGCGTCAGCGACCCCGCGCTGATCGCGATGGCGCTCATGCCGCCCGACGCGTCGTACGTCGCGGCGATGGAAAGCGTGCTCGACGCCGAGGGTGTGGTGCGCGCTCGGGCATTCCTCATGCGCGAGCTCGGCGCCGCGCTGCGCGAGGGCTTCGAGCGGACCTACCGCGAGCGGCGGGTGCGCGCGCCGTACGCGCCCACCAACGACCAGACCGGCGCGCGCAAGCTCGCCAACGTCTGCCTGCGGTACTTGGGCAGCGTCGACGACCGCTCGGCGCGGCACATGGCGGTCGCGCACTTCGACTCGGCCGACAACATGACCGACACCTTCGCCGCGTTGGCAGCGCTGAAGGACGGCGTGAGCGTCGAGCGCGACGACCTCTTCGCGCGCTTCGAGGTGCGCTGGCGGGACGAGCCGCTGGTGCTCGACAAGTGGTTCGCGCTCGAGGCGCAGGCGGAGCGCGCCGACGCGCTGGCGCGGGTGCAATCGCTCTTGTCGCACCCCCGCTTCAACGCGCGCAATCCCAACCGCGTACGCTCGCTGGTCGGCGCCTTCGCACTGCGCAACTTCGCGCGCTTCCACGCGCGCGACGGCGGCGGTTACGCGTTCGCCGCCGACCAGGTGCTGGCGCTCGACGCCACCAACCCCCAGCTCGCGGCGACGGTGGCGGGTGCGTTCAATCTGTGGAAGCGCTTCGCGCAGCCGCGGCGCGGCCTCATGCAGGCGGCGCTGCAACGCATCGCGGCCGCGCCCGGACTCTCGCCGGACGTCACCGAGGTCGTGAGCCGGACGCTCGCTTAGGGCTTAGGGTCAGATCCGATTTTCGACAGGGTCAGATCCGATTTTCGCTTTGCGGACGAAGCAGCAGGACTTCCCGCCTGCCGCCGGCGCAGCAGAAAATCGGCTCTGACCCACTTTTGCAGAGTATCGACTCTGACCCCATTTGCGCGCTCTTTTGCAGAGTATCGACTCTGACCCCATTTGCGCGCTGACCCTATTTACGCGCAGATCGCATTCGCGGCTGCGCCGCCCGAAACGTCATCGCGAGGTCGAACGCGGCCTTGGTGAACGCGAGCACCGCGGCAAATTCCGCGTCGGACAGGCGCCGCGCGTCGTCGCTCGCGCGATAGATGTTGGCGAACTCGCGCTCGCGCCCGGCCTGCACGACGAAGCGGCCGATCCCCAGACCTTCCAGCGTGCGCCACAGGTCCGGGTTGTACGAGCGGGTGAAGCGCATGACGAACGAGATCGGATCGTTGCGCCCGAGCACGGAGGCAAGGCGCAGGATGATCTCGAACGGCAGCGCGATCTTGCCGCTCTCGCCCAGCTCGAGCAGCGTCGGGTCCTCGAGGTCGATGGCCTCGCCCACCTGCTTGAGCGACAGGCCCGCCGCCTCGCGCATGCCGCGCAGCACGCTGCCGGTCTTCTCGAGCGCGGCGCGCTGCTCCGGCTTGACCAGGATCGCCTTGGCCGCGACCATCGAGACGTCGGCGGCAGCACCAGCGATGCCGAGCACGGAGTCGGACCAGGAGCGCACCTGGCGCGCGACGCCGAGAAGTGCGGAATCCGGCTTCGCCTCCGGCTGCTTCCTAACCGCGCGCTTGCGTGATGCCGGCATCGCCGCCTCCCATGCGCTTGACCGGGCCTGCCTGCGATCGGCGCAGGAGCCACAGCGCGATCGACACGTTGGCGAGGTTCCACAGGATACCGTTGACGAACGCGGCCTGGTAGGAGCCGGTCAGGTCGAAGATCGCGCCCGACATCCAGCCGCCGAGCGCCATGCCGAAAAGGGAAGCGGTGATCACCGTGCCGACGCGCACGCCCGCCTCGCGCGCCGGAAAGTACTCGCGGATGATGATCGCGTAGGAGGGCACGATGCCGCCCTGGAAGAGGCCGAACAGGGCGGAGATCACGAACAACGATACGAGTCCGTCGAAGGGCAGGAACAGGAGCAGCGACAGGCCCTGCAGCGCGGAGCCGATGAGCAGCGTGCGCAGTCCCCCGATGCGGTCGCAGATGACCCCGAAGGCCAAACGACTCACGATGCCGAAAGCGAGCATGAGCGAGAGCATCTGCGCGCCGCGCGCAGGGCCATAGCCCAGGTCGCCGCAATACGCGACCAGGTGCACCTGCGGCATCGACATCGCGACACAGCAGGCCACCCCGGCGATCACCAGCAGCGTCTGCAGCGCGGACGGCGACAGGCCGAGCGCCGCCGGCGTGCCCGCCACGCGCGCCGCGGAAGCTGCTGCATCGACGTGCGGCGGGGGACGGCGCAGGAGCAGCGACAGCGGCAGCATCGTGACCAGCACGAACACGGCGATGCCGTAGAACGTCGCGCGCCAGCCGTCGCTGGCCATGAAATGCGCGATGACCAGCGGCCAGATCGCGCCGGCGAAGTAGTTGCCGCTCGCGAGAATCCCGACCGCCATGCCGCGCCGCTTCTCGAACCACAACGACATGTGCGCAAGCAGCGGCGCGAACGTCGCCGCGGTGCCGAAGCCCACGAACACGTGGAAGACGGTGTACAGGCCGATGCCTCCCGACCACGCCGCGCCGGCGTAGCCGATGGCAAGCGACAGCGCCCCGAGCGTCACCGGCACCCTGATGCCGGCGCGGTCGGAAAGCTTGCCCCACACGATGCTGCCCAGCGCGAAGAAGGTCAGAGTCACGGTGTAGGGCAGCGACGCGTCCGCGCGCGCGACGCCGAACTCCGCTTGCACCGCCGGCAGCACCACCACCATCGCCCAGCTGCCCACGCCGCCGATGGTCGACAGCGTGAGGCCGACGGCGAGGCGGTACCAGGCGTAACCCGAGTCGACGAGATTGTCAGTCATTGGATGGGGGCGAGGGGCGAGGGGCGAGGGACGAGGGAGCGCCGTCGCGACCCGTTGCAACCATCGGAATGTCCACAAGACAAGCGCCTCGAATCATCGTGATGCTCCCTCGCCCCTCGCCCCTCGCCCCTC
>JADLEZ010000441.1 GCA_020845855.1 Burkholderiales bacterium | reverse complement strand
TTCGGCGGCGCCACCGACAGCGGTCCCGCATTCGCGCCGGCGATGCCGTCGGGAAAGTACGGCCGCGCGAGGTTGCCGAGGCCGCGGTTGCTATAGGCCACACCGTTGGCGAAGGCGTTCGGGTCGCTTAAGAACGCACGCGTCGCCGGCACGAAGGCCGCGATCGAGACCGGGCCCGACGGATATCCCGCGGGCGGCAGGCCGGAGAGGACCGACGCCGCGGTGACGCTCGAGAAGAAGGCGGCGGTGCGCGCCTTCTGCAGCGATACGTCGGTGCCGAACACCGGCGCGTCGGGCGTGCGGATGAGGCCGAGCACCTTGCCCTGGGTATCGACCACGCTGATCGTCACCTGCGCGGCGGAGCCGCCCGGCTGGCGAATCTGCGCCCGCGCGCGGTTGGCGACTTCGATAGCGCTCTTCAGTATCTGGGTGACTTCGGCTTCCGTGATGAGGGCGGATCCCGTCGGGGGAAAGCGGTTCGCGTTCGCCCCGTTCACCAGCACGTACGCATTGGTACCGGCGAACGCGGGTGTCGTGTCCGGACGATAGCCCGATTCCGGCGTGCCGAACGCGGTGCCGGCCGCGATCGGCGACCCGCCGAAGGGTGTCGATTGCAGGCTTCCGGCCGACGGCGGGAGGGTCCCGAACGCCGGCGCCGCCGCTGGATTCGACTTGATCGCCTCGCTGTCGACGAAGCGCAGCGAGCGGCCGTCGACCGTGATGCGGTCGGCGCGCACGCCGGCGGGTGTCGCGAAGCCTGAGGAGCCGGCAACCGCGATGAGCTCGTTGACGTTGCTGTCGTTGTCGTAGATGTCGAGGTCGAGCGAGTACACGCCGGTGGCCATCACGCCCACGCCCCCCACCACCACGCCGTTCTTGTACACCGGCAACCCGCCGGGCTCCGCGGACAGCCCGAGCGGCGAGGCCTTGGGCCCGAATCTGCCACCTTGGAGCGTGGTGACGAGATCGGAGCAGAAGAGCTGGCTGAACTGCACGCCGAACAGCGGCCCGCCCGGCTGCTGGTTCTCCTTGGGATTGAAGTGGTCCTGCACGATCTGGCTCGCCGTGCGCGAGGTGAAGCCGTTGCCGGACGAGGAGAGGTAGGCGCCGGTGACCGCCATCGAGATGGCGGCGAGGCTGCTCGGCACCTTGACGTTCTCGAGCCCGCCGGAGGCGCCGGTGCCCGAGGTGATCGTCGACATCGCCGGCGCGCCGGTCATCTGGTACACCGCGAGCACGTTGCCGACGCGGTCGACCACGGCGATGGTCGCCGGCGCGCCCTGCGCCTGCGCCTCCGCGATCGCTTGCGCCACGATCTTCTCCACGTCGGCGACGGTAAGCAGATTCGGCGCGGGGGGCGCGTTGCTGGTTCCGCCGCCGCCGCCTCCGCCGCAAGCCGCGAACAGAACCGGCAGGAGAAGCGCAGACAGGCGCATGCGCGACGTCATGGCTTGGTCCCCGTTACGGCTTGCGCCGGCCGCATCGTGGTGCGCACGCGGCCCTGATGGAAGTCGTGGCAGGTGATGCACGGCGAGACCAGGTGATTGGCGGTCGGCCGGTTGCCGCCGTGGCACTTGCGGCAGCTTGCGATGTCGGGCATCGCGATGTCGCTCGCCTGGTGCGAGCGCGCGATGTCGTGGCAGCCCTTGCAGTCGGCGTCGGCGGTGCCGTGCTTGGCGTGATTGAAGCTCGCCTTGGGCATCCACGCGCTCGTGAGACGCACAGGCTCTATGGTCCAAGGCGACACGTCGCTCCCCTCCGGCGCGCTGCTCGAACGGCTTACATCGTGGCACACCACGCACACGCGCTTTTCGAACAGATCGACGCTGACCTTGCGGGCCTTGTCGCGCGCGTACTTGAGCCTTCGCTGACGCTCCGCCTCCGTCACGATCGCGTCGGAGGCCATCGGAATCGTCCGCCGGATCGCGCCGGTGTCGACCGTGTCGACCGGCACGTTCCCCAAGCTGATGTTTGCATAGAATTCCTGGATCAGCAAGAACGCTTCCTGCGCCGAGCCGTGCGGCACCACCCGCTCCTTGTTCCCGGGCTCGAAGGCGAGCTCGTGGCAACGCCCGCAATCGCGCTTCATGTCGATGGGCAGGAACCCGCGTCCGCTTTCGTCCTGCGTGTGGCAACTCGCGCAGCTTAAGTTCTCGCGCCGCTCGGGACCGAGCAGGCCGGGCTTCAGGTGCTCGTCGTGCGCGAACTTGAGGTTGGACGCCTCGACCAGCTTCGCCTTGTCCGATTGCTTGACGCGCAGCACGTCGCCGACCCGCGGCCCGCGCAGCATCGTGAGCTGGAACTCGGGATGCGACGTCGCGAAGTCTTGCGCGTTCGCCTGCTGCGTGTCCGGGAGCGTGTGCTTGATGTCGCCGTGGCAGTCGGTGCACAGCGCCGGGTCGGTGCGGATCGGAACCTCGCCGCCGCGGTGCTCGAGATGGCATTGCGCACAGCGCCGCCCCGCGAAGACGTGCGCCGGCAGTACGCGGTCACGCACGTGCGCGGGCACGCTCTCGTGGCAGCGTTGGCACGCCTCGTCGCGCACGCGCAGGAACGGCTTTTCGTGGCACGCGGCACAGTTGTAGGCGTCCTTCTGGTGGGCGACGGCGACCGGTCCCGGGTTCCACACGACGTCCGCCGACATGGTCCGGGCGCGTGCATCCTGCGCCTCGGGCTGCTCGGCCTTGCCGCCCTTGCGTTCCACCGCGATGCCCTTGCCCACGAATGGGATGCCGGGATTGGCGATGGGCACGACCAGGAAGAGCACGACCACCAGCGCGAGGCCCACGTACGCCATGCTGCGCTTGGAGACGCGGCCGCCGTCGAGGCTCATGCGCGACTCCCCGACGATGCCGGCGAGCGAGTCGGGCAGCGGCCGAACGAGCTCGACCGTGAGCGCCACGTCGTAGCCTTCCGGCGGCGGGTCGACCGTGAAGGCGTAAGGCCCCACCTCGAAGCGCGAGCCAGGTGCGAGGATCAAGTCGCCCGTCGTGTGGCCGTCGACCATCAGCATCGCGCCGCCGATGCCCGCGACGTGCGGCGTCTTGCCGCTGCCGAAGACGTAGGCGTGCTCGAACGCGACGCGCGGGTCCGACAGGTGGATCGCGCACTGCGCACCGCGGCCGATCGAAGGCGACTCGGCGTCGATCGTCGTGACCGCGCGGATCGGCTGGCCCTTGCGGCTGCGCGTGACCGTCGCGAGCTGGATCTTCACCGGGCGCCCTTCACCAGTAGTAGAACACGCTGAGCACGTGCGCGGTGAGCGCGCCGACGAGCGCGACGGACGCGGGCACGTGTAAGTACAGCCACAGGTCGAGGCGCGCCTTGAACGCGATGTCGCGGCGCACCTTGGCGAGCATCTCCTGCTTGCGCAGGAGCACGGTGTACACCTGCTGGTTGAGCCGCGCCTCGTCCCCGCGCAGCGCCTTGCCGAGCGCCTGCAGGCGCTCGACCGCGACGGTGGTCGCGCAATCGGGATCGCGGCCGGAGAGCTGGCGCAGCCAGGAGCCGCCGACGCGTGTCTCCTGCGCCGCGGTGAGCACGAGCCGGTTGAACGTGTCGGGAAGGCCGAGCGCCAACTCCCGCGCCTGCTTGTCGAGGTCGGCGATCTGCAGCAGGAGCGAGTTGCGCGTCTCCTCGCCTAAATTGTCGGTCACCTTGCGCGGCACGATGAGGTACACGTACACGCCGTAGAAGCCCGAGAAGATCACGAGCAGCATGAGCGCGTAGGCGAGCGTGTGCACGTTCCAGCCCACTTGGAACGCGGCGTGCAGCGTGGCGATCACGATAAGCGTGGCGCCGAGGTAGACGTGCGCGGAGAGCCACGCGAGCAGCGTGGTCGCGGTACCGGTGGCGTACCGGCGCTTGCGCACACCGAACCACAGCAGCCACAGGATGAGCAGCGCGCCGATGGTGCCCAGCGTGTAGCCGGCCCACGTGCCGCCGCTGCGTCCGGCCGGCGGCACGTACCACCAGTACCCCGCGATCGTCAGCGCGACAACGGCGAGCGCCACCTTGGCGAAGCGGTAGTTACCGTAGGCGAGCAGCGAGACGTGACGCAAGGCGCGGCGCTCCAAGGGGACGAACGCACGGCGGGCAAGCGCCAAGTGTAGCGATGCCGTCCCGACTTGCACAACGGCCGAGCCGCCGATCCGGGCTACCTCGGCAATCCGTAGATTTCGAGCACCGCGTTGCGGCCGGCAGCGTCCTCCAGCACGACGTGCGCCGTCTTCGTGGTCGCTTCGAGGCGCGAAGGCGATTGCGGCGGCGGCAACCCGTACCGGCGCGCGAGCGCCGCGGCGCGCTCCTTGAACAGCGGACTCGGCGCGGCGCCCGCGGGGCGCGACCACACGAACGTCACCTCGTGCAGAACGCCCTTCGCGTCGAAGTCGTACAGGACCTGTGTCACGCGCGGGTCGTCGCAGGCGCTTCCCCGCGCCTCCAGGCGCAGGTTCCAGGACTCGGGGACCGTGCCGACGACGAGATCCGGAAAGCGCGGCGCGATGGCCTGGCGTACCTCGTCGGCGCCAGCGAGGCCGATCTCGTCGACCATCGTGCGCCGGCACACGTCCGGCCCCGGGCGCGCCGCCGGAGCCGCGCTGCGGGAGGCGGTCGCGGCGGACGGGCCCACGGCGTAGTCGCGGATCCGCGACTGCGAGTGCAACGTGGCTCCCGCGAGGCAGGCGTCGGTCACCTCCTTGCGCTCGAGCGGGCGCGGCCGACAGGCCTCGGCGCCGTTGCGGTACCCCGTGCAGAACGCGGCGTAACCGTCTGACAAAGAACGAAAGTCACCGCTTTCACAGCGCCGGGTGTCGAACGATGCCACCTGTCCCCGCGCCACCCCGGGAGCGAACAAGGCGGCCAGGAGGATCAAGGAAACTGCGGCATACGCGGGCATGGACGGATCGTGCGCCGAACCAACCCTCCCGCGCAACTGCCGGCCGGCGGCGTAGCCCACAAGCCGCCATGCCCCCGTCATGACGTGGGCGACCACTCATCCCGGACAGCTTGTCTTGCTCTCGATCAAGGCCACACCTTGTTTCTGACATGGGTGTTCTGTAGCATGCATCCTTGGGCGTTCGTCCATCAGGGGAGGTCACCGTGGAAGCCATCGGGCAGGCGGCGTACGGGCAAGGGCAAACAACAACGACGCGCGGCTGGGTGGTGCTGCTCGGCCGCATTCTGCTGCCACTGGGACTGTTCGCCATCGCGGTGTTCGGCGGCGGGGTCAACGCCGCGCACGCGGGGAAGCCGGACAAGGTCGCGTCGGACCTGCGCAAGTCGCTGACGAGCTCCGCGGCGTCGGCGTGGAAGGCGTCGACCAGCAAGGGAACGTACGTGCAGGTGGTGGTCGTGGCGGCGTCGGCGGACCCGACACGCGCAAGCCTGCGCAGCGGGATCCTCGCGGCGGGTGGCTCTGTGTTGTATGCGTATCAGTCGGCACCTGCGTTGCTTGCGGTACTGCCCGCGGCGGCCGTCGACACGATCGCGGCCCGTAGTGACGTGGGCTATCTGGTCCCCAATCGGCCGGCGTTGCGGTCCGGGAGCTTCCTGCAGGAAATCACGGGTACGTCCGGCGTCCGCGCCAGCAATCGCACGGGCTATAACGGAGCCGGAATCGGCATCGCGATCCTCGACTCCGGCATCGACTCCTGCCACGCCGCGTTCGGCGGCAGACTCAACGGCAACAGCGGCAATTGCAAGCCGGGCAGCCAGGTGGCCGCGAGCGTCGACCTCACCCGTTTGTCGAGCTCGCAACGAGTCTCGAAAATGGACTGGACGAAGCCCGTGGACCTCTCCGCTGGCTACGCACCGGGCAGCGCGATTTACAAAGCGTTCGAGAAAGCGATTGACGGCTCCAAGGTGCAAAACCCGGACCTGTACGGGCACGGCACGCACGTCGCGTCGGTCGCCGGCGGCCAATCGTTCGGCGCACTCGACTCGGCTGGCATCGCGCCGGGCGCGACCCTGTTGGACGTGCGCGTACTCAACGAGCACGGCGTCGGCCAACTGAGCGACGTGCTCGCGGGCATCGACTGGGCGATCGCGAACCGCACACGGTACAACATCCGTGTACTCAACCTGAGCCTCGCGACCGCGGCGGTCGGCTCATTCCTGAACGATCCGCTTTGCGTCGCCGTGCGTGCCGCGTCGTCGTTGGGGATGGTCGTCGTAGTGGCAGCGGGCAACTACGGCGTCAGCACCGGCGGCGTCGAGATCCTCGGCCTGATCGGTTCTCCCGGCAACGAGCCTTCGGCGATCACGGTCGGTTCCGCGCACCATCACGACACGTTGTCCAGGGCCGACGAATCCGTAAACCGGTTCAGTTCGCGCGGTCCGACGCGCAGCGCGTGGACCGACCCCGAAGGTGTGCGCCACCACGACAACCTGCTCAAGCCGGACATCGTCGCCCCGGGCAACAAAGTCGTAGGCGCAATGGCTGGAATGGAAAGTCCCGCGAACGTGCTGGTGGGCGAGAGCCCGGAGCTTGCCATGCCCGGCAGTGGCATGGCGCCCGCCAATAGCCGCCAAATGCTCTTAAGCGGTACCTCCGTTGCGGCGCCGGCGGTCGCCGGCACGGTGGCGGTGATGCTCCAGGCAAACCCGGGGCTCACGCCGGGTCTCATCAAGGCGATCCTGCAGTACACGGCGCAGCCGCTGCCTGACGCGACGTTCCTGCAGCAGGGTACGGGGCTGCTCAACGTCGACGGTGCGGTGCGTGTCGCGACGGCGTTGCGAACGGACATCGCCACTGCCGCGGCGGCCGGTGCGCTCAAGCCGGGGGACCGGATCGTCGCCAAGGGGAAGTCGTTGCCTGCCCCGGCCTCCGCGATCGGCGGACAGACGGTTGCCTGGTCGGGCCTCGCGACGGCAGGCGGTTACCACATCGTCGGCGGTCCTGCGCTCCTCGAAAGGTTTCAAGCGTCCTATGACCCCGCGGTGACGTGGACCGGGAGCCTGGTCACACGTATGAGGCCCGTCTACTGGAGCGGGACAACCTCGCCGCAGGCTTTCGTGCAACGCAGTGCCGGCGGCACGATGGTGTTATCCCCTGGCGTGAAAGCTTTGGACAAGGCTGCAAACCAGGCGGGCATATTCGTGCCGGTCGCAACGCTGTCCCAAGGCGCATTCCTGGCCGAGGGCGCGTTCCTGGCCGAAGGCGCGTTCCTGGCCGAAGGCGCATTCATCGCCGAAGGCGCGTTCGTGGCCGAAGGGGCGTTCGTGGCCGAAGGCGCATTCATCGCCGAAGGCGCGTTCCTGGCTGAAGGCGCGTTCCTGGCCGAAGGCGCGTTCCTGGCCGAAGGCGCATTCATCGCCGAAGGCGCGTTCCTGGCCGAAGGCGCATTCCTGGCCGAAGGCGCGTTCCTGGCCGAAGGCGCGTTCCTGGCCGAAGGCGCGTTCCTGGCCGAGGGCGCGTTCCTGGCCGAGGGCGCGTTCCTGGCCGAGGGCGCGTTCCTGGCCGAAGGCGCGTTCCTGGCCGAGGGGGCGTTTCTGGCCGAAAGCATGCTGGGCGAACCCTGAAGCAGTCCCGGAAACGGGACCCCCGCATCGCCTGATCGCGCCGCGCCTTAAGCGCGGCGCGATTTTTGCTTGTGCCCAGCGCCGGGGCTTTCGATACGGAGACCCGACTATTCCATCCGACGCGGGTATTCCGTGCGCCTCATGCTCCTGATGGACGACTACAACCTTAGCGCCAAGGTGTACTGGTGGACGACCACCATGCTGGGCGCGACGGTTCTCGTCCTCGCCTGCGTCGCCGTGGCGGCGCTGCCTCCCGCGTCCGTGGGACAGATCGTCATTGGGGTGGCGATGGCGGGCGTGGCCGGTGCATTTCCTTACACCGTTCCGCGCGCCAAGATCACCGTCGCCGGCGGCGAGATCTTCATCTTTCTCGTACTGCTGATGAACGGACCGGCCGGCGCCGCCCTCGCCGCCGCCGCTGAAGGTGCGGTTGCGACATACCGGTCGTCCTCTCGTTGGACGAGCCGGCTCGCAAGTCCGGCCATCGCGGCGCTCGCGATGTACGCCTGCGGGGCGCTGTTCGAGCTGGCACTGGAAGCGATCACGCGCCGCTTCGGCACCCCATCGTTTGCGACGATGATCGCGCTGCTGTTTCCTGCCGGGCTGGCTTACTTCGCCTCGCAGATTCTGCTGATGTCATCGCTCATCACCCTGAAGCAGCGTAAGCCGCTGCAGCCCCTCCGAGTGCTGCGTGCCTATTCGTGGATGGCGCTCGTCAACTTGGGGTGCGCCGCGGTCGCGGCGATCTTGTATGTCGGTTATCACAGCCTGGGTATCGGCGTCTTCCTTGCGGCTTTGCCCATCATCGGCGTCGTCGTGCTCACCCACCGCCTCTACCTTCGCCACATCGAAGATACCGAGCTCGCCCAGCAGCAGCGCATCGCGGCCGCCGAGAAGGAGGCCGCCGACGCCGCGCGCCATTTGGCCGAGCTGCAGAAAAGCGAGAGCCGGTTCCAGAGCGCGTTCTCGCACGCCGCGATCGGCATGGCGCTCGTCACCCACGACCGGCGCGTCCTGCAGGCGAATCCCGCGTTGTGCGAGATCCTGGGGCGGCCGGCGGCCGACATCGCGGCCACCGACTTCGGCGAGTTCGTCCACCGCGACGACCACGCAGCACTCGCCGAGGAGCTCGAGCGCCTGCTGTCGGGGAAGACCTCGACCTGCGCCCTCGAGCTGCGCTGCACGCGTCCCGACCGCGGCGTGGTGACGGTGGCGCTGAATGCCTCGGTGTTCTCGAGCGACGACGCCGCACCCTGTCTCATCTTCCAGGTGCAGGACATCACCGCGCGGCGGATCGCGGAGGCGCGCCTGCAGCACATCGCGCACCACGACGATCTCACCAACCTGCCGAATCGCGCGTACTTCTTCGACCAGCTCGCCGGCGCGATCCGTGCCGCGCGCAAGGACCCGAGGTTCCACTTCGCGGTGCTGTTTCTCGACTGCGACCGCTTCAAGACCATCAACGACAGCTTGGGCCACCGCGCCGGCGACGAGCTCCTGGTCGTGCTCGGCAAGCGCATCGCGGCGCAGCTTCGCCCTTCCGACGTCATCGCCCGCCTGGGCGGGGACGAGTTCGCGATCCTCGCCCGCCACATGCGCGAGGACGACGCGGTGGCACTGGCCACGCGCCTGCAAGGCGTGGTCGGCCAGCCGGTGCACATCCGCGGCGCCGAGCTCTCCACCAGCGTGAGTGTGGGCATCGCCATGGGCGGCCCGCAGTACGGCTCGCCCGAGGACGTGATGCGCGACGCCGACATCGCCATGTACCGCGCCAAGGCGCAGGGTCGCGCGCAGTACGCGATGTTCGACACCGCGCTGCATGCCGAGGTGTCGTCGCAGCTGTGGCTGGAAAGCGCGCTGCGGCGCGCGATCGAGCACGAGCAGCTCTATCTCGCCTACCAGCCCATCTTCGACCTGCGCACCCGCCAGATCACCGCCGTCGAGGCGCTGTGCCGCTGGGCGCACCCGGAGCGCGGCGCCGTCCCGCCCGACCGCTTCATCCGGGTGGCCGAGGAGTCCGGCCTCATCGTCCCGCTCGGCGACTGGGCGCTCGAGACCGCCTGCCGCCAGCTCGCGGCGTGGCAGCGCTCGGTGCCGACCTCGTCGCGCCTGCAAGTGCACGTCAACGTGTCGGGCGCGCAACTGCTGCAGCACGACTTTCCCGAGCGCGTGCTCGCCATCGTCGCCCGCAGCGGCGTGCGCCCCGAGCAGCTCGCGCTGGAAGTCACGGAGAGCATGCTCATCGACGGGCTGTCGGTCGCGCTGCCCAACCTGCGCGACCTGCGCGACGGCGGCCTGTCCATCAGCATCGACGACTTCGGGACCGGCTATTCGTCGTTCTCGAGCCTAAGCGAGCTGCCGATCGGCGAGATCAAGATCGACCGCTCGTTCGTGACGCGCATGGCGCGCGGGCGCGAGGGCGAGGAGGTCGTGCGCGCGATCGTCGCGATGGGCCGGGCCATGGGCAAGCGCATCGTCGCCGAAGGCGTGGAAACCGAGCTCCAGTGTCGCAAGCTGCTCGACCTGGGCTGCGACGGCGGCCAGGGTTATCTGTTCGCGCGGCCGCTCGCGCCGTGGGACGTGGAGACGATCCTCAAGCAGGCGCGGCCGCACGCCGTCGCGCTGTAAGCGCCCCCGGCGGAATCATATCTCCCCGCTGCGCGACAGCAGCACCGCGATCGGGCGGGTGCCCGGGAACTCGGCGAAAACCAGCACCAGGCAGGCCGTGATCGGCACGGCGAGGAACGCGCCCGCGATCCCCCACAGCGCCGACCAGGCGGCGAGGCTCACCAGGATCACGAACGGCGACAGGTTGAGCGTGCTGCCCATGAGATAGGGATCGACGAAGAACCCGATCACGAACTGCGCTGCCGACAGCGACGCGGCGATGGCAAGCACGGTGCCGAGCTCACCGAACTGCATGGCTGCGAAGGCGCAGGGCAAGAGCACCCCGAGCACCGAGCCGACGTAGGGTATGTAGTTGAGGAGCCCGATCAGCACGGCCCAGAACAGCGCGAACTCGACGCCGAACCCGGCCAGGATCGCCCAGCTCACGAGCCCCTGCGCCACGCTGACCACGGTCTTCATCGCGAGATAGGTGCCTATCCTCGCGTTGATGTTGCCGAGGATCTTGCGCAGCGCCGCGACCTTCGCCGGGTCGCTCGACAGCCGGCCGATCTTGTCGGGGAACCCGCGCAGCTCGATCAGCATGAACGCGATGTACAGCAGCACCACGGTGAGGCTCGCGATGATCGCGGTCACCGACAGCACCGTCGAGCCGATGAGCCGGTGCGTGTTGATCTGCGCCAGCAGGTCCGCGCGCACCGTCTGCCAGGTCGGCGCCGCCTCGACGCCGAAACGCGCGGCAACGTCCTGGATCATGTTGAGCAGCGCGGCGGAGTAGCGCGGCGCCAGCTCCGCGACACGGCCCACGTTCGCGGCGATGAGCGACGCCAGGAAGACGAGCGTGCCGGCGATGACCAGCGCGGACAGCGCATGCCCCACCGGCGGCGGGATCATCCGGCCCGCGAGCGGCAGCCGCAGCAGGAGCCGCGCGAGCCCGACGATCACGTACACCACGAGCACGCTGAAGACGATCGGCACCAGCACGCTCTTGCCGATGTGGAGGATCCAGCCGAGCGCGACCGCGGCGAGGAATCCGAGGACGGTGGTCCGGAAGCGGTCGGCGGTCGTGGAATCGTTCATCGCGGTAGCTCGGCATTGTAGCCGTCCTGCTGTGCATGTGCCCGACGCGGCGCGCTGATCGCGATCGCCGTGCCGACCCCGCCTTCCCGAAGCACGAAGATCGCCAAGGCGACCGTCCGTGTCATCCCGAGCGGCGCGTGGGATCCGCTCTTGCGGCGAATCAGCGAGTTGCGCAAAGCAGATCCCTCGTCGCCTTCGCTCCTCGGGATGACACCGCGGGAATTTCAACGGACGGCTACTAGTTCTCGAGCCGGATGTTCGCCGCCTTGACGAGCTTCGCGTACTTCGCCGACTCCTGCCTGATGTAGGCCTTGAATTCCTCGGGGGTCGAGCCGGACGGCACGAAGCCCTGCTCGACCAGCGCCT
>JADLEZ010000440.1 GCA_020845855.1 Burkholderiales bacterium | reverse complement strand
CTCAAGAGCTCGCACTTCTACACCGCCCATGCCGAGGAGTGCGCGCAGGTCGGGAACAACCCGGACTGGACGTTCGAAGGTGAGGTGTTCTTGGCGGGGCTGCCGACGGCCGACGGCACCTGCGTTGGCGCGTCGATTCCCGTCTACCGCCTGTACAACGAGGGGCAGGGCGGCGCGCCCAACCACCGGTTCACGACCGACCTTGCGGTCCGGGGACTGATGCTCGCGCGCGGCTGGATTGCCGAAGGCGATGGCGTCGGCGTCGCGATGTGCGCCATGCGGTGAGGGCGCGGCCGAGGCGCGAAGCCGGAGAGATCGACCCGATGCCGGTGCGCTTCGACTCCGTTGCAACGCCGGCGAGATTCGCGATCAAGAGCTCCGTCAGTCCGTCGGCGAGGCGCTCGTCGGCGTCGTCGCCGGGCGTTTGATCCAGGGCAAGGAAGAGCGGTCGCCGCGGACGCTATGGTGCGGGTGGACACGCGCCTAACGTTGGCGCCCTGCTGCCATGCCTGTTCCTTCCTCCGACCGGCCCGTTCCCACCGATCCGCACCACGTGCCGCAGTGGCTCGGAGCCCGCGCGAAGCGGCGTTTCCATGTGATGGCCAAGCCCGCCGGCGCGGCGTGCAATCTCGATTGCGCCTACTGCTTCTACCTGTCGAAGCCGGCGCTGGCGCATGGTCCCGGTCTCGGCAGGATGGACGACGACACGCTCGAGCGCTTCGTGCGCGACTACATCGACAGCGTGACCGGCGACGAGGTCGTTTTCTCGTGGCAGGGCGGCGAGCCTACGCTGTGTGGCCTCGACTTCTTCCGCAAGGTTGTCGCGCTGCAGCACAAGCACGCGAAGCCCACGCAGCGGATCGACAACGACCTGCAGACCAACGGCACACTGCTCGACGAGGACTGGGCGCGGTTTCTCGAGGAGCATCGATTTCTCGTGGGCCTGTCGATCGACGGGCCGCGCGAGATCCACGACCGCTGTCGGATCACGAAAAGGGGCGCGCCGACCTTCGATCGGGTGTTCGCCGCCGCCCGGCTGCTCCAGCGCTTCGGCGTGCCGTTCAACACGCTGACCTGCGTGAGCCGCCACAACGCGAAGCGTCCGCTCGACGTCTACCGGTTCCTGCGTCGCGAGTTGGGCGCGACCTACCTGCAATTCATTCCGATCGTCGAGCCGCGGGACTTCGCGACGACCGCGCCGCACTACTGGCATGCGGCGCGCTTGCCGGTGATCGGCAGCCCGGAGGCACGACCGGGCCACCCGGACTCTGTCGTCACCGACTGGTCGGTCGATCCCGACGAGTACGGGTACTTCCTGTGCAAAGTGTGGGACGAGTGGCTCTCGCGCGACCTCGGCAAGGTGCTCGTAAGCTTCTGCGAGACGCTCGTCGTGCAGCGGATGGGGATGCCCGCGCAGGTCTGCGTGCACGGCGAGTTCTGCGGCAAGGGTGTCGCGATCGAGCACGACGGCAGCGTGTACGCCTGCGATCACTACGTGTATCCCGAGTACCGGCTCGGCTGCGTCCGCGACGCTTCGCTGGGCGACATGGTGTTCTCCCCCGCCCAGGTGAAGTTCGGGTACGCGAAGGCGGAGTCGCTGCCCGCCCACTGCCGGCACTGTGCCTTCCTGCGCGATTGCTGGGGCGAGTGTCCCAAGAACCGGTTGCTGCGCACGCCCGAAGGCGAGCCGGGCCTCAACTACCTGTGTTCGGGGCTGAAGCGGTTCTTCGGGCACGCGGGCCCCGCGGCGTCGCGAATGGCTGCGCAGCTCCTGAGCGGCGCCGCCCGCCCGCGATAGCGCCATTGCGCTTCGCCTTGCCAAGCCTGCCGATGGGCGGGCGCGAAGGAGGGTTGGCGCTGTCTCGGCAAAATGCTTTAGACTACAATGGATTATTGGGCAATCCTCCAGAATTACAACCGTTGCGGCTGCCGGCTTGTGGGGCACAGGTGCAAGGCCGGTCAGGGGACCGAAGTTGTTGCAGACGCAGGGGCTCGTCGTCTTCTTCATCATTGCGGTGCTGGTGGCCGTGGTGGTCTTCGGCTTCGTCCGCCGCAGCCGCGCGGCGCGCGGCAGCGCGCGCGGCGGCGTCGACTCCCCGCATACCGTCGCGCAGTGGACCGAGGGCGAGACCACGCGCCTGCTGTCGTCCGCCGAGCTGCCGGGCCTTTACCTGCTGCGTCCGCGGTTCCTGACCAAGGCCGAGAGTGTCGTGTACCTGCTGCTCAAGGCCGCGTTCCCGCGCTACGAGATCTTCGCGCGCGTGCGCCTGTCCGACGTGCTGCAGGTCAAGATCGGGCCGCAGGGCATGGAGCGCCTGCGGGCGTTCCGCAAGATCGCCAACCAGCACGTGGGCTTCGTCGTTTGTGACCGCGACATGACCATCATGGCGATCGTCGACAGCAAGGAGCCCGACCAGGTCGTCAACCCGCGCGACCAGAAGCTCGAGGTCATCAAGCAGCGCTGCCTGCAGGCGGCGCAGGTGAAATACATCTGCGTCTATCCGCCGCAGCTGCCGCGCTACCGTGAACTGCGCGAGCAGATCCTCGGTCCCGCGGCGGATCTCGTGTAATCCGATTCAAGCGGCGTTCCCGCGGCCGGGGCGCGGTCGCGCTCGATTACGATCGCCGGGCGGATTTCGCGGCGCGCGCGAGTTTCGGGCGCGGCTTGTGCATCTGCGCGTCCACGGTCCGCAACGTGTCGATGAACGCCGCAGCGGCCGGGGCGAGCGGCCGGTCGCGGCGATGGAAGACAGCTTGTTGCGTTTCGGTGGCTCGTCCGGCGATCTCGATGCGCACCAGGCGGCCGGCCTCGAAGTCTTCCGCGAGGGTTGCGCCGAATCCGGGGATGATCGCGTCGCTGCCGCGCGCGATCCTGCGCGCGACGCCCAGCGAGTTGACCAGGATGTTCGGACTGAAGTCCGGCGACTCGCCGCGCCGCCGGCGGTCGGCGGGGAGTCCGCGTGCGCGCAGCGCCGACAGGGCGTCCGAACCGCGCAGCCGCGTCGTCACCAGAGGGAACTGCAGGAGGCGCGCGAGCGTCGGCCGTCGCTCGCGCAGCAACGGGTGCCCGGGACGGCAACCGAACACGACCGCTAGCGGCGTAAGGTCCTGCACCACGAAGTCGGCCTCGTAGTGATAGTCGCCGCCGCCGGCCACACCGATGTCGAAGTTCCCCGCGCGCACACCCGCGACGACGTCGTTGGGCGGTGCGGCGATGCACTCCAGGGTGAGTTGCGGATGTGCGCTGACCATGCGCGCCACGGTTTCGGCGACGAGCGACTCCGCGAGGTAGGGCCCCGCGCCGATCGAGAGCGAGCCGCGCTCGAGCCCTGCCAGCAGCTGCAACTCGCGGCGGAGGTCGGCGTGCGCGCGTAGCAGCGACTCCGCGCGTTCGAGGAGCACGCGCCCGAACGCCGTCGGCGTCGCGCCGCGGCGATCGCGCTCGAACAGACGCACACCGAGCGACGCCTCGAGGCTCGCGATGCCGCGCGTGAGGCTCGGCTGGCTCAGGTTGATCGAGGCGGCCGCGCGCGCGAAGTTGCGATGCCGCGCGAGCGCCTGCGCCTGCTGCAACAGGAATACCTGGTCCACGATAGGCGCAGCGTATCACTTTGCATGGTTTATAGCGATACGATTTACGTATTGAAATGGTTACTTTGCTGCATTTGACAAATGATTGACAGGGTTCGATAGTCCTCCTTCGTGAACGGCTTCCGAGGGGCGCGGTGTCAGGGGCGGGGCGATTCGCGCAGCGCATCGTGGAGTGTCGCCGCGACACTTTCAAAGGAGAGAACGACATGCTGAATCGCGCCTTCACCGCGGCCGCCGCTTCGATGGCCCTGCTGGCCAGTGCTGCCAACGCCAAGGACGCCGACGCGATCTGGTTCGGCGGCGCCATCGTCACGGTCAACGCCAAGGCGCCACGCGCCGAGGCCATTGCCGTCAAGGACGGGAAGATCGTCGCGGTGGGATCGAAGGCGGCGGTGTTCAAAGCCGAGCAGGGCAAGGCCACGGTGCTGCACGACTTGAAGGGCCGCACGATGACCCCGGGGTTTGTCGACGCGCACAGCCACTTCATCGACGCCCTGACGATGGCCGACTACGCGAACCTCGCCCAGCCCCCGGTCGGCCCGGCGCGCAATCCCGGCGAGGTGGTCGCGGAGCTGCGCAAGTTCGGCCAGGCGCAGGGCATCAAGCCCGGCGAGCTTCTGCTCGGCAGCGGCTACGACGACAACCTGATGCCGCAGGGACAGCTCGTCACCCGCGAGCTCCTCGACAAGGAATTTCCGGACCAACCGGTGGTGATCGTGCACACCACCAAGCACGGCGCGGTGCTGAACTCGAAGGCGTTCGACAAGTTCGGCTACAAGGACGGCATGCCAACACCTCCCGGCGGCGTGATCCTGCGCAAGCCCGGCACCCAGGACCTGCAGGGACTGGTCATGGAGACGGCCTACCTGCCGGTCTACTCCGCGTTGCCGTCGCCTACGCCGGCGACCGAGATGGAGGCCGCGCGCAAGGCCCAGGTGATCTTCGCGGCAGCCGGCATCACGACCGCCCAGGAAGGCTCGACGCATGCGCCGCAGGTCGAGCAGCTCAAGCGGATCGCGAAGCAGGGAGGCCTCATCATCGACGTCATCGCGCTGCCGTTCGTGACCGACGTCGAGAAGGTGCTCGCCACCGACCCCGCGAAGACCTGGGGCCGCTACGACCAGCGACTCAAGATCGGGGGCTGCAAGATCGTCGCCGACGGCTCGCCGCAGGCCAAGACGGCGTGGTTCACCACCCCCTACCTCACCGGCGGGCCGAACGGCGAGAAGGACTGGAAAGGCGGCCCGAGCCTGCCGCCGGATGCCCTCGTCGCCGGGGTGAAGACCTGCTACGACAACGGCCTCCAGGTCTTCCTGCACGCGAACGGCGACGCCGCGATCGACTTCTTGCTGCAGACCCACGCGACCCTCGCCGGCAAGGAGGCGTCGAAGGACCGCCGCACCGTGTGCATACACTGCCAGTTCGTGCGTCCGGACCAGTTGCAGAAGATGAAGGAGTACCGCATCACGCCGGCGCTGTTCACGCTGCACACTTACTTCTTCTACGACGTGCACGTCGTCAATCGCGGGGCGAAGCAGGCGGGCTTCATCTCGCCGATCAAGACCGCGCGCGCGATGGGCATGCGGCCCACCAACCACACCGACTACTCGGTGACGCCGCTCGACCAGATGTTCATGCTCTGGTCGGCGGTGAATCGCACCTCGCGCAAGGGGGTGCTAAACGGTCCGGATCAGCGGCTCACGCCGGCGCAGGCGCTGCAGGCGATGACGCTCGACGCCGCGTGGCAGTACGGCGAGCAGAAATCCAAGGGCTCGATCGAGGTGGGAAAACTCGCCGATCTCGTGATCCTCTCCGGCAACCCGCTGACCGTGAAGCCCGACGCGATCAAGGACATCAAGGTGGTCGAGACGATCAAGGAAGGGAAGTCGATCTACGCGGCGGGTGCCAAGTAATGCTGCGCCCGCGAGCAAGGGCGCTATGCTTGCGGTTGTACCCACCGCCACGCCCTCGCCATGTCCTTCAAGCTCACGTACTCCACGATGTTCGACCCGCCGCCCGCGCTGCACCGCGGGTTCGAGGACGCCCTGGCGGCGATCCGCAAGACTCTCGGCGCCGAGCACGCGATGCTGATCGGCGGGCACGACGAGCGGGCGCGCGTCCAGTTCGCCGTGCACTCGCCGATCGACGCGCGGATGGTCCTCGGCCGTTTCCAGGCCGGCGACGGCGAGCACGCGAACGCCGCGGTCGATGCCGCGCGCCGTGCGTTTCCGGCGTGGTCGCGCACGCCGTGGCAGGAGCGGGTGCGCATCCTGCGCCGGGCGGTGACGCTGATCGAGGAGCGGGTGTACTACATCGGCGCAGTCCTTGCGCTCGAGGTCGGCAAGAACCGGATGGAGTCGCTCGGCGAGGCTCAGGAGACTGCCGACCTCATCGCCTACTACTGCGACCAGATGGAGCGCCACGACGGCTACGAAAGGGACATGCTGCCCGACCCGCTCGCTGGCTTCGTCAGCGAAAACCGCAGCGTGCTGCGGCCGCACGGCGTGTGGGTCGTCATTGCGCCGTTCAATTTCCCGCTGGCGCTTGCCGGCGGACCCGCGGGCGCCGCGCTGGTGGCCGGCAACACCGTGGTGTTCAAGTCCGCGTCGGCCACACCGTGGAGCGGACGACTGCTCGTCGATGCGTTGCGCGACGCGGGGGTTCCTGCGGGCGCGGTGAACTTCGTCACCGGACCGGGGGTCTCGCTCGGCAGCGCACTCGTGAACCATCCCGGCGTGGCCGGATTCACTTTCACCGGCAGCTACGAAGTCGGCATGGAGCTGTACCGAAGGGTGGCGTCCGGCCCGTGGCCGCGGCCGTGCATCGCCGAGATGGGCGGCAAGAACGCGGCGATCGTGACGCGGCACGGCAACCTGAACGACGCAGCCACCGGGGTGGCGCGCTCGGCGTTCGGCCTGTCGGGGCAGAAATGCTCCGCGTGCTCGCGGGTGTACGTCGAGCACACGGTGTTCGCCGACTTCACGGCGGCCCTTCACGCGGCCACGGCCGCCATCCGCGTCGGCGATCCGACCCTGCGCGAGAACTGGATGGGACCGGTGGTGGATGCCAAGGCGGTGGCGCGCTTCGAGGACGCGACGGCGCGCGTTCGCGCCCTCGGCGCGGACGGCAGTGTCGTCCACGGCGGCGAGCGGCTCGATCACGGTGACTTGGCGCACGGGCACTACTGCGTGCCGACGATCGCCCGCGCGCCGCTTTCACATGCGCTGTGGCAGACCGAGCTCTTCGTGCCGTTCGTGCTGGTCGCTCCGGTCGCCTCGCTCGACGAGGCGCTCGCGCACGCCAACGCGAGCACGTTCGGGCTGACCGCGGGCTTCTACGGCGACGAGGCGGAAACGGAGCGATTCTTCGCCGCGATCGAGGCCGGGGTGTGTTATGCGAACCGGCCGCAGGGCGCGACCACGGGCGCGTGGCCGGGGTACCAACCCTTCGGCGGGTGGAAGGGCTCGGGCTCCACCGGCAAGGCCGGCGGGTCGCTGTACTACCTGCCGCAGTACTTGCGCGAGCAGTCGCAGACGCGGGTAAGAAAATAGGGTCAGATTCGATACTCGTTTCGTAATTGGGGTCAGAGTCGATACTCGTTTCTCAGACGCGGGTAAGAAAATAGGGTCTGACCAGGTCTGACCCTATTTTCGTAGCGTGAGCGCCGTCCCGGCCACGATCAGCACGCCGCCCGCGACCGTGTTCGTGGTCAGGGCTTCGCCGAGAAAGACGTAACCCCACAGCGCGCCGAAGAGCGGCAGCAGGAACGTCACCGTGAGCGCGCGCTGCGGCCCGGCTTCGGCGATGAGCTTGAAGTAGATGAGGTAGGCGATCGCGGTCGAGCCGATCGCGAGCCCGACGACGTTGGCGGCCACGAAAGCCGTGATGGGGCCGGGAACGCTCGTGAACGGCAGCGCGAGCACGAGCGCGAACGACGCCGCGACCTGGCTCGCGCACGCGACCGCGAACGAGGGCTCGCGCGCGAGCTTGCGCTTGGTGTAGACGCTCGCCACCGCGTAGGACAGCGCCGCGACGAGACACGCGGCGACCGCGAGCAGCACCTCGCGGCTTGCGGCCTGCGGCTGCCAACCGACGAGAATACCCACGCCGGCGAGTCCGAGCACGAGCCCTGCAGCCTTCGCGACGGTGACGTGCTCGCGCAACCACACCGCGCCGAGGATCGCGCCGAAGATCGGGCTCGTCGCGTTGAGGACCGCCGACGTCGACACCGGCACGTGCTGTGCGGCGTACGCGAACAGCGCGAAGGGCAGTGCGGTGTTCACCACACCGACCACCACGAACTCGCGCCAGCGGGTGGCGAACGCGGGGATGCGCCGCTGCGCCAGCGCCAGCGCGAGGAGCGCGATAGCAGCGAGCGTCACGCGGGCATAGGCGAGCGGCACCGGCCCGAGCGCCGGCACCGCTACGCGCATGAACACGAACGAGCCGCCCCACAGCGCTGCCAGCAGGACGAGCAGCGCGACCAGGTGCAGCGGCACTAGCTGCGACCTGTCGAAGCGCGTTCGAGGTCGAGGAGTTTCTGCTTGCGCGCGAGGCCGCCGCCGTAGCCGGTGAGCGCGCCGTCCGCACCGATCACGCGATGGCAGGGAACGATGATCGACAGCCGGTTGTCGCCGTTGGCCCGTCCGACCGCGCGCACCGCCTGCGGCTGCCCGATCTTTACCGCGAGCTCGCCGTACGAGCAGGTGTCGCCCGCGGGGATCGTAAGCAGCGCCTGCCACACGCGGGTCTGGAACGGCGATCCCGTGAGCGCCACCGGCGTTTCGAAGACTTGGCGCTTGCCCTCGAAGTACTCGCGAAGCTCGCGTTCGATCTGCGTCAGATAAGGATGCGTACCGGGAAGCGCCCGCGCGCGCAAGCGCCTTTGCAGCATCGCGAGCGCGCGCTCGAGGCCGCGGCGGTCGACGAAGTCCAGCAAATGCAGGCCGCGGTCGTCGGCGAGCGCGAGCATGGGCCCGAGCGGGGTCTCCAGCCACTTCGCTTGCAGCACGCCAAGGTCGCCGGCACGCGACGGCGCGGCGCCCACGAGGCGGGTGAAGGCGTCGCGGAAGCCGCTGCCCGATTCGAATCCCTGGTCCAGTTGCGAGTCGATCACGGTCTTTCCTTTGCGAATGTCGAGGAGCGCGCGGCCCATGCGGCGCGCACGGTGGTAGGCCTGGAACGTCATGCCGCAGTAGCGCTTGAACTGGCGTCGCGCCGTCGACGGGTCGAACCCCATCGCCGCGAGCTCGGCGTCCCGGTAGCGCCGGCCCGGGTCCGCTTCCACGGCGACAAGGAGCTTCTCCACCAGCGGCGGCGGCTTGCGGCCGCGATCGAGCGGCCGGCATTTCAGGCACGGCCGATAACCCGCGTGCAGCGCGTCGGCAGGGGCCGCGAAGAACTCGACGTTCTCGCGCCGCGGCGTGCGCGCGCGGCAGGTAGGCCGGCAGAAGATGCCGGTGGTGCGCACACCGAGCCAGAACACGCCTTCGTAGGAAGTATCCTTGCGCTCGAAGGCGCGGTACATGATCGCCGGGGTAGGCAGCTGCGTCATGGCCTGCATACTAGCGGTTCGACCGGCCCCCGCCGCCGAAATTCGGGCAGGCAATTGCCGAAGGGTGGCGGCGAGACAGCGCGGCGCGTCTTTCACGGGCTTGTTGCGCAGGTCCCGATGCTCAGGCTCGCGCGATGGAAATGCCTCGCCCTTGACAGTCCGCGCGTCATGCCACGCTCCAGGTATTGGCGATAGGCACCGGCCGTCCGCGCGCCACCGACTCGACCGCAGCCTCGGCGATTGCCTGCGCGCGCATGCCGTCGGCGAGTCCGGGTGTCGCGTTGGCGCCGCCGCGCACCGCGGTGACGAGGGCATCGAGTTCGGCCGCGTAGGTGGGCGCGAAGCGCTCGTACCAGCCCGCATGCAGGCCCGGCACGACCACGCCCTCGGCGCCGTAGTACGTCACGCCCAGCGGGTGCTGGCGCTGCGAGCACAGCATGCCCCGCGCGCCGTTCACCTCGAACATTTCGTCGTTGCCGTATCCGGTGCGCCGGTTGAACGCGAAAGTGGCGAGTGCGCCGCTCGCGAACCGCAGCACGATCGCCGCGGTGTCGACATCGGCGTAATCGGCGTGGCGCGGATCGATGAGGCAGGCGCCGCTGCCGTACACCTCCACCGGCTCGGCGTTCGCAAGCCAGCAGGCGAGGTCGTAATGATGGCTGCCCTTGTCGCGCAGCATGCCGCCGGCCCGGGCCGCGGCGGCAGGCTCCATGTCCTGCGGGCTGCGCGAGACGAAGTGCAGCATCTCGACGCGGCCGATGGTCCCGGCGCGCACTTGGTCGTACACGTGGCGATGATGGGTGTCGAAGCGGCGGTTGAAGCCCACCGCGGCGATGGTGCCCGCACGGCGCACGGCATCGAGGCAGCGGCGCGCGCCAGCGAGGCTGTCGCTGATCGGCTTTTCGCACAGGAGCGCCTTGCCCGCCTCGACGCATGCCAACACGTGAGCCTCGTGTACGTCGGTGGACGAGCCGACTACCACTACCTCGACGTCGGGGTCGGCCAGCATGGGCGCGAGCTCCCGGGCGAAGCGCGCATCGTGCGTGCGCGCGAGCGCTTCGCCGCGCGCATCGACGTCGACGATCCAGCGCAACTCGGCCGCGCCGTGCGCGGCGATGTTGCGGGCGTGGATGCGGCCGATCACGCCCGCGCCGATCACGCCGAAGCCTACCGGACGCATCAGCAGGTCGATGCAAAAGGTGTCCGAGCGGTCCCCGAATGACGAGAAAGCTGCGTTGCACCTTTTGCATCGAGGTTGAATCCAGGCGGCCGCCCTAGGGGCGGCCCGTCGGACGACCGCCGGAAAAGGCACGAAACAACGCGCGTCGTGCGCACACCGTCGCCTGCGATCGTGTTCTGCATCATGCTGCTAGAGCTAGACAGCCTCCTGCCGGCGCAGCAGGTCCGTCACCCGCGGCACGCAGACCACGTCGGCGACCAGCGCGTCGTCGCGCATCGCCGCTCCCTTTCAGTAGACGCCGGCCGTAGCGCCGCCGTCGACCGCGATCGCCGTACCCTGGATGTGGCGCGCGCGCTCTGCGCACAGGAACAGCGCCAGTGCCGCGACGTCCTCGGGGGTGCCGAGGCGCGCGATGCCCTCCTTGGCCACCTGCGCGCGGCGCACTTCGTCCACGCTCGCGCCCGTCGCTTCCGCGCGCTGGCGGAATAGCTGCTCCACCCGATCGGTTTCGGTGAGACCGGGCAGGATCGCGTTGACGTTCACGCCGTCGCGCTTGCCCAGGCCCGCGAGTCCCTTGGTGAAGTTGTGCATCGCGGCGTTGACCGAACCTCCGATGAGGAACTCCGGGTCGGGAGTGCGGGCCGCGCCCCCGATGACGTTCACCACGTGGCCGTGTGCATCCCGGAGCATTGGCCAGAACAGACGGCACAGCCGGACGCAGCCGAAGAACTTGAGCGCGAAGCCGTCCTGCCAGGCCGCGTCGTCGAGGGTGAGGAAGGCGCCGGCACGCGTGCCGCCCGCGCAATTGACCAGGATATCGCAGCGCCCGAGGCGATCCGCGACGTAGCGGTAGACCGCCGTGCAGCCATCCTCGGTGCGCAGATCCGCCGCACACGTGTGCGGCCGCGTACCGCCGCCGGCAGCGATGCCCTGCGCGGCGGTTTCCAGCCGCGACGCCGACGAGGCGGCGAGTACCACCTGGGCGCCCGCGGCTGCGAAGGCGGCGCCGATGCCACGCCCGATGCCGCGGCTGCCGCCACTCACTACCACTACCTTGCCTGCGTATTCTTCTGCCATGTATTCCTCGCGCTGGTGCGGATAGCGGGGTGGATGGGGTTTACCCGGCGACGCGCGCGTCGGTCCACGCGCCGCCGTGGCGGCTCGACGCGACCGCGGCCTCGATGAACTTCATGGCGATGACGCCGTCGCGCGCCGTGGCGAACGACGCGGCCAGCGGATCGGGCGTTCGGCCTTCACGCCGCGCGGCGATGACCTCCGCGGCATCGGCATACAGGTTGCCGAACGCACCGAAGAACCCCTCGGGATTGCCGGCCTTGGTGCGCGAGGCGCGGCGCGCCGCGTCGCATAGGTACGTCTCACCGCGCCGCATCACGCGGTACGGCGCATTGTCGGCCTGCACGCTGAGCAGGTCGGGTCGCTCCTGGTCCCAGTGCAGGCTGCCCGTCTCGCCGAATACGCGGATGCGCAGCCCGTGGCCGTTGCCGGCGGCGACCATGCTCGCCCACAGTTGCCCGCGTGCAGCGCCGGCGAAGCGCAGGCTCACGAACGCGTTGTCGTCGGCGCGCCGGCCGGGGACCATGGTGGACAACTCGGCCGAGAGCGATTCGACCTCGAGGCCCGTGATGCGGCGTATCAGGTGATGCGCGTGCGAGCCGATGTCGCCCAGCACCGTGGACGGACCGGCGATCGCGGGATCGACCCGCCACGCCATCTTGGCATCGCCTTCGGCCTCGATGAGGCGGTTGCGGGTGCCGTGGGCGTACTCCACCGTGACCACGCGCACCTTGCCGATCGCGCCCGATTGCACCTGGTGGCGCGCCTCGAACACCATCGGGTAGGCGCTGTAGTTGTGGGTGAGCGCGAACAGCACACCGTGCCGCGCCGCCGCCTGCTCGACCGCGAGCGCCTCGTCGAGCGACATGGCCATGGGCTTGTCGCAGATCACGTCGATGCCTTCGCGGATGAACGCGAGGCTCGCCGCGGCGTGCGTGCTGTTGGGCGTGACGATGGCCGCGCACTCGATGCCGTCGGGGCGGCACGCCTCGGCGCGAGCCATGGCGCCGAAATCGGCGTACACACGTTCGGCAGCGACGCCAAGCTCCTCCCCCATCTGCCGGTTGGCGTCCGCCCGCCGGGAGAAGGCGCCGGCGACGATGGCGAAGCGGCCGTCGAGCCGTGCCGCACGCCGATGCACGTGGGCGATACCTGCGCCCGGGCCACCGCCCACGAAGCCCAGCCGCAGTGGTTTCACGCCGGCGGCACTCATCACCGGTTCATCAGGATTTTCACCGGAAACGCGGCCGCCGCTACGCTCCCCTTGCGCACGCGATGACGCCGTACACCGCGACCAGGTCGGCGATCGGAATCTGCCCCGGTGCCGACGCGGCGTCGCCGACCGCGAACGACAGCGAGGATCCGAACAAGCCCCCGACCATGCGCGTGACCGCGCCGAGCGGGCCCATCGACATGCTGATCAGCGGAATGCCTCCCTTGGCGTGCGCAATCCCGGTCGCCGCGAGCAGTGTCAGCACGTCCATCCGGTCGCGCGGCATCACGGCGACCTTCGCGACGTCCGCCCCGAGCCGTTCGGCTTCCAGGAAGCGCTGGACCAGGAAGTCCTGCCCGGGTGTATAGCCGAAGTTGTGATAGGAGAGGATGACGCGCGTGCGCTGCGCATGCGCGGTCGCCAGCACACCTTGCACGTGCGCCGGGTCGTTGCCCATCTCGAAGTCGAGAAAGTCGACGGCGCCGCTCGCGCCCACGGCGTCATAGAGCGCGACGACGCCCGCCTCGTCGAGCGGGATCGGCGTTCCGCCCTCCTTGGCCGACCGGCGCGTGAAGATGATCGGCGCCTCGCCGACCGCGGCGCGAAGCGCGCGGGCGGTGTCGAGTACCGCCGGCGTGTCGGCGATCGCCTCGAAGAAGTCGACGCGCCATTCGACGACGTCCGGCTTTTTCGCGACGACGTTCGCCGCCTCGGCCAGCACCGCGGCTCGCGTGCGGCCGACGAGCGGCGTGCAGATCAGCGGCGTGTCGCCGCCCATGGTCCGTCCCCGGACCTCGAAGCGCTTCTTGGTTTCCATGATCGAACACCCTCCAGGTCATCAAGCATAGCAACCCGCGCTGCGCCGCGGCGCGCTTCACCGTGCCGTAGCCAGCCGCGCGACGGCTTCCTCGGCGTAGAGCACGCCGTCCGCGACCATCGCGTCGATCTGCGATTCGCAGTACCCCAGCATCGCCGCGATGTCGCGATTGTGCTGGCCGAGCAGCGGCGCGGGGCTGCGCGGCGAGGTGTCGCAGTCGGAGAACCGGAACGGCAGGTTGGGAAGCCGGATGCGGCCGAGCACCGGGTGGTCCTGCTCGACGATCATGCCGCGCGCCTGGATCTGCGGATCGGTGACCACCTCGTCGATCCGCTGCACCTTCGCGCAGGGAACCTCGGCCGCATTCAGCGCGGCGATGCAGGCAGCCACCGAAGGCTGCGCCATCGCCCATGCGCGCACCGCCGGCAGGATGATGTCCCGATGGGCGTTGCGGCCCTCCGGCGTGTGAAAGCGCGCGTCGGCCGCGAGCGCATCGCCGCCGATCAGTTGCGCCAGCCGCTTCCATGCGTCGTCGACCTGCGCGGCGATCACGAAGTAGCCGTCGCGGCCCTCGAATACGCCGTAGAGCGTCGACTGGGGCAGGTCGTGTCCGGCCTGCAGCGGAATCTCGCTGCCGCCGGACAGCGTGTAGCACTGCACCGCGTATTCGTGCATCGAGACCATCGTGTCGTAGAGCGCCAAGTCGATGTGCTGGCCGCGGCCCGACTTCGCGCGACCCAGGAGCGCGGCGCATACGGCCGCGACACCGTGAATCCCCGTGTACATGTCCGCCAGCGCGATCCGGAACAGCGGCGGCGGCGAACCGGCTTCGCCGAGCATCGCCATCGCGCCGCACTTGGCTTCGGCGATGAGTCCGAATCCGGCCTGCGCCGCGTCGGGCCCGGTGTGACCGTTGGCCGAGATCGAGCAGTAGACGAGCTTCGGATTGCGCGAGGAAAGCGCCGCGTAGCCCAACCCCAGCCGCTCCATCGTGCCGGGCCGGTAGTTCTCGACGAACACGTCCGCGGTGTCGGTGAGCCGGTGCAAGAGCGCGAGCCCGCGCGGGTCCTTCAGATCCACGCACAACCCCTGCTTGCCCATGTTCTGCTGCAGGTAGTACCCGCTTTGTCCGTCGACGAAGTACGGGTGCGCGCGCCCGGGGTCGCCTGCCGTCGGGCGCTCCACCTTGATCACGTCGGCGCCCATCGCGGCGAGGCAGCGCGACAGGAACGGCCCCGCGATGAAGTGGCTGTAATCGACGACGCGATAGCCGGAAAGCGGCAGGTCCTGGGTCACGGCGGTCCCGTTTCAGCCGAAGCCCGGGGGTCGATGTCCTTCGGGCGGACGGCGTCGTGCTCGACATGGGAACGCACGACATAGCTCATATCGGCCTCCGGTGACACGGTTACGGATTCCTCGCCGGCCCGGGGATGATACGGTTACAGATCCGTCGCTCGGGATGACACGGTTACGGCTAGTACGCGACCTTCGCGACGGCGCGCAGCTCGTCGGGTGTCGCGGTGCCGAACCCGAAGAACTCGAGGTACGCCGGAATCATCTCGAACAGCATGTCGGTGCCGACCTGCACCCGGCAACCGCGCTCGCGCGCGGCCGCCAGCACCGGCGTGATCTCCTGCTTCATCACCACCTCGCCGACGAACGTCGACGGCGAGAGCCGGGCAACGTCGAACGGCAGCGGATCGTCCGGCTTCATGCCGAGCGGTGTGGCGTTCACGACGAGGTCGTAGTCCGCGGGATCGTTGGAACCGACCTCGACCGCCACCGACGGATAGTGCTCGCAGACGCGCGCGGCCAGCGACTCCGCCGAGGGGCGATGGACGTCGAACAAGGTGATCCCCGACACGCCCTGCGCGGCGAGCGAGGCGACGATCGCCGAGCCGACACCGCCCGCGCCGACGACGAGGCAGCGCGCCCCGGCGAGCCGCAGACCCTTGCGCTCGAGGCCCCGGGTGAAGCCGGTGCCGTCGAACATGTCGCCCGCGAGCCTGCCGTCTGAGCGCAGCAGCACGGCGTTGCAGGAGCCCGCGATCCTGACCGCGGGGCTCGCCGCGTCGAGCAGCGCCACGGTCGCGACCTTGTGCGGCATCGTGATCAGCGCACCGCGGATGTTGGTGAGCCGGAACAGCGACCGGAGGAACGCGGGATAGTCTTCCGCCTTGCAACCCATCGGCACCACGACCGCGTCGATGCCGCGCTCTTCGAACCACGGGTTGTAGATGAACGGCGCCCGGAACGACTCGGTCGGGTAGCCGATGTGCGCGATGAGCGTCGTCTTGCCGCTGATCATGGCGTGCCTTGTCTCGAGGTTCAGGCGGTTGCGACCGCGTGCCCGGTTCTTGCTGCCTCGACGATGGCGTCGGTGACGCGCAGGTTCGCGAGCCCGTCACGGCAGGTCACGAGCGGCTGCGCCTCACCGCGAATCACCGCGGCGAAGTGCTCGATCTGATTGGCGAGCGGATCGGCGCGCGCGAGCGGCTCGGTGCGCGTCGTGAACGGCTTGAACCACGACCGATCGGCGTCGCGCTCGTAGAGCGCGAGCCGCATCGTCGGCACCCCGAGGCTGCCGCGGGTGCCGACGATCGTGTAGGCATCCTCGTCGTAGCTCGCGTAGGCCTTGTTCTCCTGCGAGGTCTGCTCCCAGCTCTTCGGGCACGCCGCGGTGTCCGACAGCAGGAACGTCCCTAGCGCGCCGTTGGCGAACCGCAGGTTGATCGCCACGGTGTCCTCGACCTCGAAGCCCCGGATGGCGTTCGACGCGAAGGCCTGCACGGCGACGATCTCGCCGACCATCGCGCGCAGGTTGCCGACCTCGTGGATCATGTTGAGCAGGATCGGGCCGCCGCCCGGCCGCCGCCGCCAGGCGTTCGCGCCGTCGTAATAGCCCTCCGCGTCGGGCTTGTAGAACACCGCGCTGCCCATGACGCCGACGAGCGGCCCCAGCACCCCCGAGCGCACGATCTCGACCGCCTTGTGCAGGATCGGGCTGTGCCGCCGGTGGTGCCCAACCAGCACCTTCGCGCCCGCGCGCTCCGAGGCATCGCACAGGCGCACACCCTCGGCGAGCGTATGCGCGACCGGCTTCTCGATCAGCACGGGGACGCCCGCCGCGATGCACTCGAGCCCCTGGTCGACGTGCATCTGGTTAGGGGTGGCGAGGATCACCCCGTCGGGCCTTCCTTGCGCGAACAACTGTCCGAGCGAGGCGTACAGCGGGACACCCGCTTCGCGCGCCGTGTCCGCCGCCTTCGGGGCGACGTCGACGATCGCCGCGAGCTCGGCGCCGCGGCTGCGCTGAATCTCCTCGATGTGGCGCAGTCCGATCAGCCCCGCGCCCGCTACCGCGAGGCGGACCTTTGCCGCCGGCCGTCCCGTCGCGCCCATCAGCCCGTGTACCCCATGAGGCGCGGCAGCCAGAGCACGAATCCCGGCACGAACGTGATCAGCGCGAGCGCGCCCAGCGTCACGTACAGGTACGGCAAGAGCTCGCGGACCATGTCGCGCAGCGGGACGTTCGCGATCTTGTTCAGCATGAAGAGCAGGAGGCCGTAGGGTGGGGTCACCAGCCCGATCATGATGTTGACCACGCAGACGACGCCGAAGTGCACCATGTCGATGCCCAGCGCCTGCGCGGTCGGCAGCAGCACCGGGAGGATGACCAGGATGATCGTCGTGCCCTCGAGGAAGCAGCCCAGGATCAGCAGCAGCACGTTGACGGCGAACAGGAACACGAGCGGCGACAACTGCCAGGTCGCGAGCATCGCCGACAGCGTCTTCGGGATGTTCTCCGAGGTGATGACGAAGTTGAACACCAGCGCGCCGGCGATCAGCATGCTGATCGCCACCGTCGGCCGCGCGCTCGCCACCAGTGACTGGTACACGCCCTTCAGGGTCACGCTGCGGTACAGGAGCCACGAGATGAGCAGCGCGTAGAACGCCGCCACCGCCGCGGCCTCGGTGGGCGTGGTGACCCCGGAATACATGCATCCGAGCAGGATCACCGGCATCAGCAGCGCGGGGATGGCCTCCCAGGTGATGCGCGGCAGCTCGCGCAGCGCGACGCGTTGCTCTACCGGGAAGTTGCGGCGTTTGGCGGTGACGGCGATGAGCCCCATCTGCACGGCGCCCAACAGAATGCCCGGAATGATGCCGCCCAGGAACAGGAAGCCGATCGAGGTGTCCGACACCAGCGCGAAGAGCACCAGCGGGATCGAAGGCGGGATGATCGGCCCGATGATCGACGACACGCAGGTCAGCGCGGCCGCGTAAGCGGGCGGGTACTTGTTGTCGCGCGTCATCAGCGACTGCATCAGCTTGCCGGACGCCGCGGCGTCGGCGAGTGCGGACCCAGACATGCTCGCGAAGATGATGCTCTGCAGGACGTTGACCTGGGCGAGGCCGCCGCGGAAGCGCCCGACGATCGCGTTGCAGAAGTGCAGCAGCCGGTCCATGATGCTGCCGGTGTTCATGAACTCGGCGGCGAGGATGAACAGCGGGATCGCGAGCAGGAGCTGGTTCTGCATCATGCCGTTCAGGAGCTGCTCGGCGGCGATGCCCATGTCGAGGCCCGACATGAACAACCAAAGGATCGAACCTCCGATCATCGCGTAGCCGAGCGGCAGGCCGGTCAGGCTCAAGCCGAGGATGACGAGGAGCGCAATCGCGAACGGACTCGTCATAGTCACAACCCCGAGGTGGTCTGGGTGATGTCGGCCTCTTCGGGGGCCTCGCCGCGCAGCAGGCTCACGATCGACCACGCGTAGCGGGCGATCACGGCCACGGCGAACACGACGTATACCGAGTAGAGGATGTCGAGGCGGATACCGAGGTACGAGCTCTTCTCCACCTTCATGAACGTCACGTAGGCGTAAGTAGCGGGCAGCGCCATCCCGAACAGGACGACCGCCGCGATTGCCACGACGAGGCCGAGCACGCGCCGCCCCAGCGGGCCGAGCGACCCGGAGATCAGGTCGAAGCGGATCTCGTCGGCCTCCTTCAACCAGAACGCCGAGCCCAAGAGCGTCAGGTACAGCCAGGCGGCGACCGAGAGCTCGGAGGACCAGCCGATCGGAAAGTTGAAGAAGTAGCGGAATACGATCTGGATGATGAACGCCGCGAACATGAGGCCGAGCAGCCCCGCGACGACGTTCTCCGCACGGCGGCGTATCCAGTCGACAACCCCTCGCAATGCCGATGGCACGATGTTCCTCCTCCGTGGCGCGCAGCGCGCGCCACCATGCGGGCGCAGCTTCGCGCCCCGCGTCCGGAAAGGCAGCGCCGCCGCGCGCCGGTCACGGGCCCGCGGCTACCCCGCCGCTACTTCACCGCGGCGATCTTCTCCATCATGCCCTTGGGCCAGCTCTTGGCTTCGTCGGACTCGAGATATACCTTGTGCGCGTGGGCGCGGAACGCCGCGAGATCGGGCTTGTAGGCGTCGAGGCCTGCCTGCTTGATCTTGTCGAGGAGCTCGGCCTCGTGCTTGAGGTGCTCGTCGGCGCACCAGACGAGCGCCTTGTCGAGCGCCGCCTGGAAGCGCTTCTGCTTGTCGGCACCCAGCCCGTCCCAGGCCTTGAGGTTCATCGCGAAGACGTCGAAGGCGACCCAGTGCGAGGTCAGCACGATCTGCGACATCACTTCGTAGAACTTCTGGTTGTAGACGTTGACCAGTGGGTTGTCCTGGCCGTCGATCGCCCCGGTTTGCAGCGCGAGGTAGACCTCGGCGTACGCGAGCGGGGTCGGGTTCGCGCCGAGCGAGCGGCCGAGGAGCTGCCAGGAGTCGCCGGGCGGCATCCGCAGCTTGATCCCCGCCATGTCCGCCGGCGTCGTGATCTTCTTCTTCGGCTTGAGCCCCACCTGGCGCGTGCCGTAGTAGACCGGGCCGAGGAGCTTGACCTTGAGCTGGTCCTCCGCCTGCTTGACCATCTGTGCGCCGACCTCGCTCTTGAAGAACGCAAGCACGTGGTGGGCGTCGCGGAAGCCGTAGGCCGCGGTCAGGATCGACCACGCCGGGACCTGCTTCGCGACGTCCGACGGCGAAATGTTCGCCATCTCGAGGTTGTTGCGCTGCAGGGCGACGAGCTCGGTCCCCTGCTTGAAGAGCGTGGAGCTGTAGTAGGGCTCGATCCTGACGTCGGCCGCGACGTCCTTGGCGAGCCTGCGGAACGCCTCGGCGCGGATGTCCTTGTCGTTGATGACGAGGTTGAGCCTCATCGCCGACTTGTCCTGCGCCCACGCGGGCACGGCCTGTGTCGCGGCCAGGGCGGCGCCGGCCTTGAGTAGCGAACGGCGATCGATCTTCCAATCCATGACTTTCTCCTTGCAGTGAACCCCACAACAACCGGTGCTGCGTCACGCCCAGGCGTGGGCGAGGCAGGTTCGCGCCGACGCGGCTCGACGGGCCGACTCGACGCGGCTACTTGACCGCTTGGATCTTTTCGAGGATGCCCGGCGCCCAGGCCTTCGCCTCGTCGGAGGCGAGGTAGACCTTGTTCGCGTAGGCCCGGAACGCGCCGATGTCGGGCGTGTAGATGTCGAGTCCGTACTTCCTGAACTCGTCGGCGAGCTCCCCTTCCTTCGCCAGATGCTCGCCCACGCTCCACGCGAGCGCCTTGTCGACGGAGGCCTGGAACTTGGCCTCCTTGGCGGCACCCATGGCGTCCCAGGTCTTGCGGTTCATGCACAGGACGTCGAAGGCGACCAGATGCGAGGTCAGCACGATCTGCGACATCACCTCGTAGAACTTCACCGCCTTCACGTTGGGCAGCGGGTTGTCCTGGCCGTCGACGGCGCCGGTCTGCAGCGCGAGGTAGGTCTCGGCGAACGCGAGCGGGGTCGGGTTGGCGCCGAGCGAGCGGCCGAGGAGCTGCCAGGCGTCGCCCGCCGGCATTCGCAGCTTGATGCCTGCCATGTCGGCCGGAGTCGTGATCTTCTTCTTCGGCTTCAAACCCACCTGGCGCGTGCCGAAGAACGTGGGACCGAGGATCTTGATGTTGAGCTGGTCCTCCGCCTGCTTGATCATCTGCCTGCCGACGTCGCTCTTGAAGAACGCGAGCACATGATGCGCGTCGCGGAAGCCGTAGGCCGCTGTCACTACCGACCACGCGGGGATCTGCTTGGAGATATCCTGCGGCGCGATGTTGCCGATCTCGAGGTTGTTGCGCTGCAGGGCGACGAGCTCGGTGCCCTGCTTGAAGAGCGTGCCCATGAAGTGCGTCTCGATCGTGAAATCGGACGCCATGTCCTTCTGGATCATCCGGTACATGTCGGCGCGGATGTCCTTGTCCGAGAACACCGCGGTCATGCGCAGGACCGGCTTGGCCTGCGCCCAGGCGGGCACGGCCTGTGTGGCCGCGAGCGCGACGCCGGCCTTCAAGAGCGAACGGCGGTCGATACTTCTGTCCATGATTTCCTCTCCGAATGTGCAACTCACGTCAAAGACCGATGCGGCGTCACGCCCACGCGTGCGCCGTCAGGTACGACCGTGCCGACTCGAGGCAGCGGAACGCGTGCTCGGCGTATCCGTATTCCTGTGCGCGCGCGAGGTGCGGCAGCTCGATAGAGTATGGCACGCGGGGAATCCGGCTCAGGATGTCGGCGATGTCGATGCCGCCTTCGCCCAGGTACAGGCGCGCCTCGCGCAGGATGCGGACCATCTCCTCGTGCTCGGTCGGGATCTCGCCCGGCGCGTCGCAGATCTGCGCGAAATGGAACCACTCGCGCGGCAGCGCGGCGAGATCGGCGGCGTTGTCGCGCGCCCGGTGGAAGTGGTGCGTGTCGATCATCAGGCCGGCATTGTCGCGCCTGACGCTGCGCAGCACGTCGACCGCGCCGGCCAAGTCGTGGACCCCGGCGATCGGCACTGCCTCGAGGTCGACGGTGAGCCCGAACGGCTTCGCGAGGTCGCAAATCTCGGCGAACTTGTCGAGGTAGAACGCGCGGTCGGTCGTCCAGATCGAGGACAGCACCGCGCGCGCGCCGAGGGTGGCGGCGACCTCGAACTCCGGCACGTAGATCTTCGGGTCGACCCCTTCCTTGACGCGCGCGAGCTCGATGTCGTGCAGCCGCACGCCCGTGTCGTCGAGC
Organism: Burkholderiales bacterium; assembly: GCA_020845855.1. GTDB lineage: Bacteria > Pseudomonadota > Gammaproteobacteria > Burkholderiales > Casimicrobiaceae > VBCG01. Next base: position 1,752 of record JADLEZ010000440.1, on the reverse strand, counting down.
GCCCGCTTCGTCTTCGTGCGCAGGTCGGGATTGGCGGCGAGGCCGTAGTTGGGCTCACCGGGCAGCCCCATGAACATCGTGCGCACGCTCACGTAGTCGTAGCCGGCGCGCGCCGCGACGTAGATCATCTCCGGCGGCGGGCACCCCATCACCGTGAGGTGCGCGAGCGAGAACTCGGGCTTCGCGCTTCCGCCCCCGACCGGACCGGTACGCCGCTGCCTCCCGGCCGGCGGCGTCGCCGCGGCGGGTCCCGATTCCTTGCTCAACAACTGGCCCATGACAAGCTCCTCGAGAATGCGTTGCGCCGCCGAAGGGGTCATCACGCGCCGGTCGCGACGTGATGCACCTTCCGGTCGGGGGAGTAGATGTCCATGATGTTCCAGTGCCCCGCGGTCGGCACCGGCTCGTTTTTCATGTGGACGTCGATGACGACCGGCTTGCCCGCCTTGATCGCCTTCGCGAGCGCCGGCTTGAACTGCGCGGCGGAGGCGACCTTCACCCCCTCCACGCCGTACGCGCGGGCGATCGCTGCGTAGTCGGGCGAGTACGGCTTGCCGTCCTTCTCGAACACGGTGCCGAAGGTCGTGCCGTAGTGCGCGGCCTCGAGGCCCGCGATCGTGCCGAACGCGTGATTGTTCATGATCACCCAGACGACCGCGATGTCGTCCTCGTAGGCGGTAGCCAGCGCCGCCGGGTTCTGGCCGAAGCCGCCGTCGCCGACCAGCGCGACCACGACGCGGTCCGGCAGCGCGACCTTGGCGCCCAGCGCCGCCGGCGAGCCGAAGCCCATCGTCGCGAAGCCGCCAGGCGTGAAGATGCTGCCGGGCGTGTAGATCGGGAACTGCTGGCCCACGCCGTTCTTGTTCCAGCCCACGTCGGTGCATAGGATCGCGTCGCGCGGCAGCACCTCGCGCAGATCGGCAAGGATGCGCTCGGGCCGCATCGGCCACGCGTCGCTCTGCATCGCCTTGCGGTTGCCCGCGACGAACTTGGCGCGGTTGGCGGCCATTTCGGCGACGAGCTTGTCGCGCTTCACGCCCTTCGGGGCGAGTCTGCGCGCGACGCGGTTCAGCACCTCGAGCGCCTCGCCCAAGTCGGCGACGGCGCCGATCGCCACCGGATAGTTGCGGCCGACTTCCGCGGGGTCGATGTCGACGTGGATCAACTTAGTCGGCGGCATGCGGAAGGTGTATTTGTCCTCCCACGAGCTGCAGTCGGCCTCGGAGAATCGCGTCCCGAGCGCCAGGATCCAGTCCGCGTCCCGGCACTTGTCGTTGATGTACTTCGTTCCCCAGAACCCGGTCATGCCGAGGATCAGCGGGTGGTCGTCGGGCAACGCTCCCTTGCCCATCAGCGTGTGCGCAACCGGCAGGCAAAGGTGCTCGGCCAGCTCGCGCATTGCATCCGCCGCCTGCGCGAGCAGGACGCCGCCGCCCGCGTAGATGATCGGCGACTTCGCCTCCAGCAGCGCGCGGATGATTCTTTCCGCCGTCTTGTCGTCGAGGGATGACTTCGCGAGCACCCGCGTGCCCGCCGAGACGCGCTTCCAAAGCGCGGGATCGCTCTGCATCGAGAAGATGTCCATCGGCACGTCGACCAGCACCGGTCCGGGCCGGCCGCTCTCGGCCAGCGTGAACGCCTTTTCCAGGATCTCGGGGAGCAGATGCGCCGAGTCGACGCGCCACGCGCGCTTGACGAACGGCCGGTAGATCTCGTACTGCGAGGCGTCCGCGTGCAGGTTGACTTCCTGGT
>JADLEZ010000439.1 GCA_020845855.1 Burkholderiales bacterium | reverse complement strand
CGCGCGGCCCCGCTCGGACAGTTGCGCGCGCAGCGCGGTGTCGCCGGCCAAGCGCAGCAGTGCGCAGGCGATGTCGGACTCCGACAGGGGGTCGCAGAAAAGCGCGGCGTCGCCACACACCTCAGGCAGCGCGCCGGCGCGGCCGGCGAGCACCGGCGTCCCGGCGGCCATCGCTTCGAGAGCCGGCAGTCCGAAGCCTTCGTGCAGCGACGGCTGCACGGCGAACTGGGCGGCGTGCACGCGTGCGACCAGGTCGGGGAAGGGCACCGACTCGACCAGCTCGACGCGATCGCCGAGAGATCGCGCCAGCGCGAGGGCGCGACGGTCGACGTTGCGGATGTCGTGGTGGCGGGCGATCAGCACGAGGCGATGCGCAATGCGCTCCCGCACGCTCGCGAATGCACGCAACAGGCGGTGGACGTTCTTGTGCGGTTTCAGCAGCCCGACGTAGATCATCGTGGGCGCCGCATCGGACGCGGGCGGTCTTGGGTATGCGGCCGACCACGCGGCATCGACGCCAAGCGGCGTCACCCGGACCCGGTCGGGGTCGAGCTGCCCGAGTCGCAGCGCCTCGCCGCGCGTGAACCGCGACACGCAGAGCACGATTCGCGCGCGTCTCCCGATCGCGCGCAGCCATGCCCGCGCGGGCAGCGATCGGCCGCGTCCGGCGAGCGCGGGCATCGTGAGCGGCAGCAGGTCGTGCAGCGTGACCGCGAGCGCCTGCCTGCCGCGCAACGGCACGTTGAAGTGCGGTGTCCACACAAGGTCATCGCGCCCGGCAACCGGAGGCACGCTCCAGAGGTCGGCCGGGGAGAGGGGCGGTACATTCCAGACGACGAAGTCGGCCGATCGCCCGACGAGCGCGGTCAGTTCTTCCCGGTGAGCGCGAGCGCAGAGCACCGCGGGCCGGTGCGCGTGCAGGCGCGGAAGAGCCCGCGGCAACACCTGGCGCAGGTAAGTGCCGATGCCCGAATTGCCCACCATCCGCGCATCGACGACCAGCCGGGTCACCGCCCTGGCTCCATGCGCGCTGCCGAGGCCGGTGCGCGCTGCGTCGCCTCCAGGATCGCCGCGGCCACGAGCTTTGCGAGGGCATCGTTACCGCGCTGGTTGAAGTGGCAGCAGTCGTCGGCGTAGATCGTGTCGGCATCATTGTCGAACAGGGCCGTGGCGTCGAGTACGGCGACCCCGGCCGCGCGCAACTGGGGGACCGCCGCTCGCAGCAGCGGATAGCCGGCCTCGACGAATGGCCGGTAGCCGGACTGCAGATTGACCGCGATCCGCAGCTCGTCGGCGCGCATCGGCTTATGCCCGAAGTACTGGTTGGGCTGGAGGATCTGCAGGTAGGGGATGCGCTGCGCATCGAGCGACCGCTGCATGAGCTGCGACGTTTGCGCCCAAAGCGCAGCGGCCTGCTCGATGCCGCCAGAGGCCGACTCCGCCGGCACCAGTTCAATCAACGATCGCGGTGTCCCGCCGCCGGCAAGCGCCTGCGCCAGCGCCTGTATCCGCCGCGCCAGTATCCGCTGGCGCAGCGAGTCGAGCAACCATCCCAACGCCAGCGGGCTCGACGACGCGCGCAGATCCGCCAGCCGCATCTTGGCGTCGTCCAGCTCGGCCAGTTGTGCGAAACGTCCGCGTTCCGACGGCAAGCTCGCGAGGGCCGCCAGCGGATCCATGTGCTGGACGCTCGGCATGGCGGCCGCGGTACCCGCCGCGACGTTGATCCCGGCCAGCGCAACCTCGTTGAAGCCGTCGATGTTGACGGCGTAATCGAGGCGCTGGCCGATCGCGAGCAGGAAATTCAGCAGCAACAGTTGCTGCGGCTGCTTGTAGCCGCCGGCGGCGAAATTCAGGACGACGATGTCGCGGTCCCGCCATGCCGGCGCCGTGCGCAGTTCCGCCTGCAGCCGCGCCGCCCCCTGCAGCGCGAACCATTGCGCGACCGACCCTCCGAAAATGCCGATGATGAACGAACGCGCTGCCGGCGCGTACGGATAGTCGTGCGCGGAAAGAAAGCCGTAGTTGTTGCTGTGTGTCGAGAGCCAGGCGGGTGCAGCGCCAGGCTGCGTCATCCGCTGCAGGCGGTCGGGCTCGACCATCGCCGACAGAGGCAATCGCGGCGCGCGAGCGAAGCCGAAGTAGGGCGAGATGCGGAAGGTGGTCAGCGCCGCGGGCGCCGGCGGCGCGTCGGCAGCGGGCGGCGGCAGGCGGGTGTAGTAGAGTTCGCGCTGCTGGACGAAGTAGAACGCGGCCGCGGCGAGCTCGGCCAACACGGCAAAGACGACCAGATTGACCGCCAGCACACGGACCATGCGCTTCGCGTGCCTCATACCAGTGGGCAGCGGCGCATCGGCTCGCACCCGTGTGCCAGCCGCGGATGTATCGTCGCGAATCGCAAGCGATTGCGGACCGCATTCACCATGCTAGATCTCTTCGCCGACCTCTGGGCCTACATGCGCGTCCGCCGCAAGTACTGGCTCGCGCCGCTCATCGTTGTCCTGGTGCTGCTGGGGGCGCTGCTCGTGTTCGCCCAGAGCTCCGTGCTTGCGCCCTTCATCTATACCATTTTCTAGCCAACCGCCGCGAGCGGCGCCGGCGCGCGTGGATCAGAACGGGCGTTCCATCCGCTTCCCATGGTTGTCCGTCGACGCTATCCGGTAGCTCGTGGCATCTGCGTCCGGCTCGCGGGCAATCGGGTTCTTGCCGAACAGGCGCAGCACGAGGCCGATGGGCATGATCATGAGGAAGAATATCGCGGTCAGCACGATCCGCGAGTTCACCCAGCCGAGTGCGTGTCCGATGACCATCCACCCGCGATGCACGGGTGCGAGCAGGCGCGGCCCGAAGGCGGCCAAGGCCGACAGCGCGGCCGCGACCGGCCATGGCCACCGGGGCATGCCGTGGCCGAAGAGCCACGGCAGCAGCCCGACGAATACGGCGATCACGGTCAGCGCCAGCACGAGGCCGAATCGACGCAACTCCTTCGGTGTGGGCG
>JADLEZ010000438.1 GCA_020845855.1 Burkholderiales bacterium | reverse complement strand
TGGACGCCGTGCTGACTGTCCGGCCTTGAGCACAATCCGAAGAGCCTCGTTGACCGCCGCAGACGTCGGGAAAGCCTTCGCCACATCCGGGTCGAGGACAACAACATTCGAACCTTCTTTCCCCAGGCGCTTGGCGTACTTTCCTCGCACGCCCTTGGAGAAATCGTACTCGGCACGCATCACGCCACTTCGATCCTGGCCCGGTGCCCGTGCGAGCGCGCAAGCCTCGCGTCGCAGGTCAACAGCGGCGCGTCCAGCGCTTCCGCGAGCGCGACGTACATCGCGTCGTATGCGGTCAACGATTCCCGCAGTTGCCAGCTTCGACGGACGAGCTCGCGATGCGGGTGACGTTCGATGAACAATCCTTCGAGATCGTCGAGCGCCTCCTCCGCGCGTTGCGCATCGATTCCTTTGAGTTGCACGATGCGACGCAGGGCCTGGGCCACCTCGACATCGACTAGATGCGGCGCGTGCATGCGCGCGTCCGCTGCGAGTGCCCTGCTGGCGATGCTCTCCGCGCGGCCGGTTCGAAGCAGCAGCTCGAGCACCGCCGAGGCGTCGACCACGATCAACGGCTATCGCGCTCCGAGCGCACGACCTCCGTAGGCGACACCTTTCCCTTGTAGGGCGCCCGGCGGCGCAACCGGTCCCGCATCTCTTCGGGGGTGGGCAACTCGGCGACTTTCCGCACCTCGCGCACGAGGTACTCCGAAAGCGATAGCCCCGACAGCGCCGCACGCGCCTTCAACTGCCGGTGCAACGCATCGGGCACGTCGCGCAACTGGATCATCTTCGACATGCGACTGAGCTTAAACACATGCTAATCACATGTCAACTCGCGCGACGCGCTCAACCGCGCAAGGGCAGCCAGGCGCCGATCGCGACGAAGACGCCACCGCACACCCGGTTGGCTCGAGCGCGCCGGCCGTACCTTCAACCGGCTGGCATCAGACCCAAGGCGGCGACGAAGTAGACGAGCCAAACCTGAAGCGCCATGTGTGGGGGAGCCGGAGTTTCGGGATGACACAGCGGAGTGGGGCTTTCAACGACCGGCTAATCGTCGCTTTGTCGCAGCGTGTACGCTGCGGCGCCGGCGGTGAGCGCAATCAGCGCCGCGGCCGCCGTCGCGATGCCGGACAGCGACACCGGCACGGCAGCGAGCAAGCGATACGCTTCACGCGCCACGTCGAGCATCGCGCCCGGTGCGGCGAATGCGAGGCCGACCGCCGCCACCAGCCACATCGCGATCACCGCCGGCGTGCGCCACGCCGGCAGTGCCGCTGCCGGCGCCGGCAGCGCGGCCATCACGCGCGCGGTGAAGCCGTCGTCCGCGAGGTAGCCGTCGCGGTCCGCGCGCAGCGCGTTGTCGATCCAGACGTCGTCGGTGCTCATGTCGGCTGATACGAAGCGAGCGCCGCCTTGAGCTTCTGCTTGCCGCGCAGCACGTGGGTCTTCACCGTGCCGACGGGGCAGCCCAGCACGTAGGCGGCCTCCTCGTGCGTCAGGTCGTTATGGTAGCACTGCACGATCGCGGCCCGCTCCGCGTCGGAGAGCGCGGCCATCGCGCGCTCGAGGTCCACTTTGAGCGACGTGCCCCTGGCATGGTCGGCGTGCATTTCGCCCACGTGCGGCATGGCGTCCTCGTCCTCGTCAGCGACCGCGTCCTGGCGGTCGCCCAGGAGCTCTTCCTTGCGCTTGCGCGCGTCGGCGAGCCAGCAGTTGGTCGCGATGCGGTACAGCCACGTCGAAAAGCGCGCTTCCTGGCGGAACGACCGCAGGTTGCGCCAGGCGAGCACGAACGCCTCCTGCGCGAGGTCGTCGGCGAGCGCGTGATTGCCGGCGCAAAGCTTGCGCAGCGTCGCGCGCACCGAAGACTGATGGCGCTTGACGAGTTCGGCGAACGCGTGGCGGTCGTTGCCCACCAGCGCCCGCGCGATGAGTTGAGCATCTGTTACCGGCGGTTCGGCCATCGATCAGGTGGAAGCGATCCATGGAACGTCAACGCGAAGTGTCTCCCGGACCCGGGTCGGGGGACCGGTTGGCGGGATTTGCCACGCTCGCCGCCATCTGCCGGTCCTCGAAATGCCACAGCACGACGTAGCCGATGCCGACGAAGAGGAGGATGAGCGCGAGCCAGCCGGGCTGGCCGTCGTCGAGGAAACCGTAGACGGTGAGCGCGAGACCCACGCCGCCGAACAGCACGCCCTTGCGCAGGTCGGACCACGCGGCGTGCTTGCGCATCTCCGGCGGCGCGATACCTTTTTCCGCGAGCTTCAGCGTGGCCTCGTTCTGCATCCGCGCCTTGCGCATCTTGTACCAGACGACGAGAGCGATGATGAGGATCGGCGTGAGGAACACGATGAACACGACACCGAGCACCATCGTCGCGAGCGCCGGGTCGCGGTCGAGGAACTGGTCGAACGAGTCGTACTCGCGGTCGTCGATCTGGATGCGCGCTCCGCGCGCCGCCTCCTTGGCCTCGCGGGCGGCCTCGCGGGCAGTTTCCCTTGCTTCGCGGGCGGCCTCCCGGGCGGTTTCCTTGGCCTCGCGCGCGGCCTCGCGGGCGGCTTCCTTGGCGTCGCCGGCGGCCTGGGCGGTGTCCTGGGCGAGGGCCGTCGGGGGCGAAGGCTGTGCGCCGGCCGGCGGCGCTTCCGGCAGGATCGCGACGAGCGTTGCGGCCAGCAGGGCGCCTCCCAGCACCAGGCGGCGGACGGCAGGCAACGTCGGACTCATGAAATCTCCCGAAAATGGCGGTTTCCTGGCCATTGGATGCGACAAAGCCACATTCCGGATTCGGCGGGAGGGGCTCCGGAGGGGTTCCCGCCCCCGTTGACGAGGGGGGCCATGCTATCATCGGCCGGCCCAAACCTTGCGGCGAAACGGACGCTTACCTGCGTTTCTTAGCGTCGTTCGCTAACTTTGTTGCCCGACGTCCGCCGAGCTAACGCGTCACCGCCTGCCGCCCGCCTCGCCCACGGAACGCGGCCCGCCCTCCTGTTGCGCTGGCTCCTGATCGCCCTGTCCCTTTTTGCGCTCGGCCGGCCGGCGGCCGCCGCCGACGACATGGTGACGCTCAACTTCGTCAATGCCGACATCGAGGCGGTGGTGAAGGCGGTGTCGGAGATCACCGGGCGCAACTTCATCATCGATCCCAAGATCAAGGGAACGGTCAACATCATCTCGACGCGGCCGGTGCCCACGAGCCTCGTGTACCCGACGCTGCTGTCGGCGCTGCGACTGCAGGGCGTGACCGCGATCGAAGGCAACGGGGTGACCAAGCTCGTGCTGGAAAGCGACGCCAAGATGCACGGCTCGGAGGTGGGGCAAGGCGGGGCGACCGGCGGCGGCGACCGGCTGACGACCCAGGTGTACACGTTGCGCCACGAATCGGCGCAGCAGATGGTCACCGTGCTGCGCCCGCTCATCACCCCGAACAACACCATCGCCGCGTTCCCGGCCAGCAACGCGCTCGTCATCACCGACTACGCCGAGAACCTGCGGCGCATCGAGAAGGTGATCGGGCTCCTCGACACGGCGCCGGCGGGCGAGCCCCTGATCGTGACGCTCAAGTACGCCTCCGCGCTCGACCTCGTGCCGCTCGTCACCCGGCTGCTCGGCGCCGAGGTGAGCACCGGTGCCGCGGCCCAGCCGGGCGAGGCGCAGCAGCGGGTCACGCTCGTCGCCGACCCGCGCAGCAACAGCGTCATGCTGCGCTCGGAGAACACGGCGCGCGCGGCGCGCGTGAAGGCGCTGATCGAGCAGCTCGACACGCCGGGGAGGCCCGGCGGCAACATGTTCATCGTCTATCTGAAGAACGCCGAGGCCGTGCGCGTCGCGCAGACGCTGCGCGCGCTGTTGAGCGGCGGCGCCGACGTCGCGCCGTCGGCAGCGAAGCCCTCGGCGATCGGCAACCAGCTCGGCGCCCCTACCAACGTGGGCGCAACGCCTACGCCGATGGCCGCGCCCGCGCCGACGCCGGCGAGCAGCAACCCCTTCGTCGGCGGCCCGGCGAACGGAGGCAACCTGCTGGGCGGCCTCACCATCCAGGCCGACCCGCAGAACAACGCGCTGATCGTCATGGGACCCGAGCCCCTGTACAACAACCTGCGCGCGATCATCGAGCGGCTCGACGTGCGCCGCGCGCAGGTGTTCGTGGAAGCGCTCATCGTGGAGGTGGCCGCCGACCGCATGGCCGAGTTCGGCATCCAGTGGCAGCTCCTGCAGGGCATCAACAAGAGTAACGTGCAGGGCTTCGGCGGCACCAACTTCGGCACCCGCGACAGCGGCAACAACATCATCTCCGGGTCGCTCAACCTGGGTGCGCTGGGCCAGGGACTGAACGCCGGGATTCTCAACGGCACGATCACCATTCCCGGTCTCGGCACCATCACCAACCTTGCGTTCCTCGCCCGGGCGCTGGAGCAGGAGGCAGGCGCCAACATACTGTCCACGCCGACGCTGCTCACCCTCGACAACGAGGAGGCGCGCATCATCGTCGGCCAGAACGTGCCGATCGTCACCGGCCAGTACGCGACCACCGGCGGCACCCAGACCGTGCAGCCGTTCACCACCGTCGAGCGCAAGGACATCGGCGTGCTCCTGCGCGTTAAGCCGCAGATCACCGAGGGCGGCACGGTGCGCCTCGTGATCTACCAGGAGGTCTCCCGCGTGGAGTCGTTCTCGACTACGCAGGGACTCGTGCTGTCCAAGCGCGCGCTGGAATCCTCCGTGCTCGTCGACGATCAGCAGGTGGCGGTGCTGGGCGGCCTGATCCAGGACAGCTTCACCGACGGCTCGGACCGCGTTCCGGTGGTCGGCGACATTCCGGTGCTTGGCGCTCTCTTCCGCTACGACGCGCGCAAGCGGCAGAAAGTGAACCTCCTCGTGTTCCTCAAGCCCACGGTCCTGCGCAGCGACGGGCAGGGCCGCGCGCTCACCTCCGAGCGCTACGACTACATCATGGGCGAGCAGCTCAAGAACCGCCCCGAGTACCGCTACTTCTGGAATGACCAGACCGCACCCGTCCTGCCGGCGCAAGGCCTGATGCCCGGGACCGCGCCGGGCGCGGAGCCCAGCAACGTGACGCAGCCGGGTGCGCCGCCGCCGATGATCGAGCCGCTGGTGCCGCCGATTGGCACACCGGCGCAACCGTCGGCGCCGGCGACATCGCCGCAAGTCAAGTGACCTTCGCCGCGCAGATTCCCTACACGTTCGCGCGGACGCACGGTGTGCTCGCCGCGGGCGAGGAGGGCGAGTCGGTCGTCGTGCTGATGCGGCCCGACGCGACCGCCGACGGCATCGTCGAGATCCGCCGCGTGCTGCAGCGGCCGCTGGTCACCCGGCCGGTGGGCGCGGAGGAGTTCGCCTACGAGCTCGCGCGCGCGTACAACCAGGGCGCTTCGGCGTCGACGGCGCTGCTCATCGGCGACCTCGCGCGCGAGAACGATCTTGCGCGCCTGCTGCAGGACATGCCGGCGACCGAGGATCTGCTCGACAGCGCGACGCAGGCGCCGGTCATCCGCATGATCAACGCGCTCCTGTTGCAGGCGCTGCGCGAGCGCGCGTCCGACCTGCACTTCGAGCCGTACGAGGCGCGCTCGGTGGTGCGTTTTCGCATCGACGGCGTGTTGCGGGACGTGATCGAGCCGCCGCGCGCGCTGCACGCGGCGCTGGTGTCGCGGCTGAAGATCATGGCGAGCCTCGACATCGCGGAACGGCGCCTGCCGCAGGACGGCCGCATCTCGCTCAAGCTCGGCGACAAGGTGGTCGACGTGCGCGTCTCCACGTTGCCCACGGGACCCGGCGAGCGCGTGGTGTTGCGCCTGCTCGACAAGGAGGCGGCGCGGCTCGACCTGACCGCGCTCGGCATGAGCGAGCCCACGCGCGCGGCGATCGACCGCCTGATCCGGGAGCCGCACGGGATCGTGCTGGTGACCGGTCCCACCGGTTCCGGCAAGACCACGACACTGTACGCCGCGCTGTCGCGCCTGCCGCGCGGCGCGGTCAACATGATGACGGTGGAGGACCCGATCGAGTACGCGCTCGATGGCGTGGCGCAGACGCAGGTCAACCCGCGCATCGAGCTCGATTTCGCGCGCGCGCTGCGCGCGATCCTGCGCCAGGACCCGGACGTCATCATGATCGGCGAGATCCGCGACCTCGAGACCGCGCAGATCGCGGTGCAGGCGTCGCTCACGGGGCACCTCGTGCTCGCGACACTGCACACCAACGACGCCACCAGCGCGGTGACACGGCTCGCGGACATGGGGGTCGAGCCGTATCTGGTCGCGTCGAGTCTTCTGGGCGTGCTCGCGCAACGGCTCGTCCGTACACTGTGCCCGGCTTGCCGGGTGTCGGCGCCGCCGACCGTCGGCGAGCAGAAGATGGTCGCCGCGATGGGAATGTCGGTTACGGAGGCGCTGTGGACCGCGCCGGGCTGCGCCGAGTGCAACGACACCGGATTCCGCGGCCGCACCGGCGTGTACGAGCTCCTGCTGGTCGACGACGCGATCCGCCGCGGCATCCACGACGGCGCCGACGAGCTTCAGCTGCGCGCAGCCGCGTCGCGCGCGGGCATGGTGAGCCTGCGCCACGACGGCGCGCGCTGGCTCGCCGGCGGCTCGACGTCGCTCGCGGAGTTGCTGCGGGTGACACGCGAGGGGTAGTTGATGCAGCCGAGCACCCCTCACCCGCCCTGTCGGGCACTCCCTCCGCAACTGTCCGGGGATGATCGAGACTCTGCGTTGTCGGTCGTCCCTCGGTCGCTCGGACGCCTCGCTAACACCCCCTCGCCCCGCGTGCGGGGAGAGGGATGGGGTGAGGGGCGTCTCGCGTCTTGCCTACCGATCTTGCGGTGACTGCCTATCGCTGGGAGGCGGTCGACGGCGACGGCCGCTTGCGGCAGGGCATACTCGAAGCCGATACGCCGCGCGCGGTGCGTGACCAGTTGCGCGCCGGCGGCTTGACGCCCACGGCGGTCGATGCGCAAGCCGGCCGGACCGACGCCGGCTCCCACGTGCGGTTGCCCGCGCCGCTGCTCGCGCTGACCACGCGCCAGCTCGCCACGCTCGCGTTGTCCGGCATGCCGCTCGACCAGGCGCTGGCCGCCGTCGCCGAGCAGGCCGACGACGCACGCGCGGCGAAGCTCGCCTCGCAACTGCGCGCGCACGTCGCAAGCGGCGAAGCGTTGCCGTCCGCGCTCGCGCGCTATCCGCGCACGTTCACGCCGCTGTATCGCGGGCTGGTGGCCGCCGGCGCCGAAACCGGACGGCTCGCCGAGGTGCTCTCGCGACTGTCCGACTATCTCGAGGCGCGCGAAGCGCTGCGCCAGAAGGTGATCCTCGCGCTCATCTACCCCGCGGTCGTCACGATCATCGCGTTCGCGGTGATCGCGGTGTTGCTCGTCTACGTCGTGCCGCAGGTGGTGGCGGTGTACCAGCAGAGCCGGCAGACGCTGCCGTGGCTCACGCAGGCGCTGATCGCGACCAGCGGGTTCTTCCGGGCGACCGGCTGGCTGTGGCTCGCCGGCGTCGTTGGGGCGCTCGTCGCGTTCATGATCGCGCTGCGGCAAGCGGCTTTCCGCGCGCGCTGGCACGCGTTCCTGCTGCGCACGCCGGTCGTCGGCCGGCTCTTGCGCAGCCTCGACACGGCGCGCTTCGCGAGCACGCTCGCGATTCTTACCGGCAGCGGCGCGCCGCTACTGCGCGCGCTCGACGCCGCCGCGGAGGTGGTGCGCCGCATTCCGTTGCGCGAAGCCGCGGCGCGCGCAGCCGCGCTGGTGCGCGAGGGTGTCGCGCTGTCGCGCGCGCTGCGCGAGCAGAAGGTGTTTCCGCCGGTGCTCGTGCACCTCGTCGCCAACGGCGAGCAGAGCGGACGGCTCGCGCCGATGCTCGAGCGCGCGGCGGGGGAGCTCGAGCGCGACGCCGAGCGCCGGCTCGCGTGGCTCGCGGCACTCCTGCAGCCGGCGCTGATCGTCATCATGGGCGCGATCGTGCTGGTGCTGGTGCTGGCGGTCATGCTGCCGATCGTGTCGATGAATCAGTTGATCAGATAGGGTCAGATTCGATTCTCGTCTTGCGGGCGAGACAGCAGGATCGTGCGCTACTGCGAAGCCGCAGCAGAGAATCGACTCTGACCCTATTTAGCTTTAGCCGCAAGACGAGAATCGACTCTGACCCCATGCCGCGCGAGTGCCCAAGCCACATGCTCGCGCACGAGCGAGGAGGGATCGTCTACGCGGGCGCGCAGCGCGGCGACGACGTCGTCGCTGGGCGGTGCGTTGCCGAGCCCCACCGCGAGGTTGCGCAGCCAGCGCTCGTAGCCGATGCGGCGGATCGCGCTGCCCGCGAGCCGCGCGTCGAACTCGTCTTGCGTCCACGCGAAGAGCTCGACCAGGGTGGCACGGTCGAGGCCGTTGCGCACGCTGGCGAAGTCGGCTTCGGACGCCGCTGCCGCGAAGCGGTTCCACGGGCACGCGAGCTGGCAGTCGTCGCAGCCGTACACCCGGTTGCCGATCGCAGGCCGCAGGTCCTCGGGAATCGGGCCGTGCAGCTCGATCGTGAGGTACGAGATGCAGCGGCGCGCGTCGAGCTCGTAGGGCGCGACGATGGCGCCGGTCGGGCAGGCGGCGATGCACGCCGTGCACGTTCCGCAATGCGCACTCGCCGGCGATGTGGGCGGCAGCGGCAGGTCGGTGTAGATCTCGCCCAGGAAGAAGTACGAGCCCATCTCGCGCGTGAGGAGGAGCGTGTGCTTGCCGCGCCAGCCGATCCCGGCCTTGGCGGCGAGCGCCACCTCCAGCACCGGCGCGCTGTCGGTGAACACGCGATAGCCGAAGTCGCCGATCTGCGCACGAATGCGTTCGACGAGCTGCGCGAGGCGCGCGCGCAGCACCTTGTGATAGTCGCGACCGAGGGCGTAGCGCGAGACGTACGCCCGCGTGGGATCGGCGAGCGTCGCCGCGGCGTCGGCGGCCTGCGCGGGCCAGTAGTTCATGCGCGCGCAGATCACGCGCACGGTGCCGGGTACGAGCTCCGCGGGCCGCGAGCGCGCCGTGCCGTGCCTGCCCATGTATTCCATGTCGCCGTGACGTCCCGCGGCGAGCCAGCGCTGCAGGCGCTCCTCGGCTTCGGACAGCTCGGTGTCGGCGATGCCGATTTCCTGGAAGCCCATCTCCCGTGCCCAGCGGGCGATACTCGCACCGAGTTGCGGCCAATCGGTTGTCGTCGCTTGCCTTTGCATCCGCGCTAGCCTACCCACATGCCCGCGACTTGGCACCTGCCCGACGCCGCCGCCACCGAAGCCGTGGGCGCCGCCTTGGCCACCGCGCTCGCCGGGGGCATGGTCGTCGCGCTGCACGGTGATTTGGGCACCGGCAAGACGACGCTGGTGCGCGGCGTATTGCGCGCGTTGGGATGGACCGGGCCGGTGAAAAGTCCGACGTACGCGTTGGTTGAATCCTATGTGTTTTCGAGGTTATACTTGTATCACTTTGATTTTTATCGGTTCACGGATCCTGAAGAATGGGAGACAGCGGGTCTTGCCGAGTGCTTTCGCAGCGACAGCGCCTGCCTCGTCGAATGGCCGGAGCGGGTGTCCGGGCTGTTGCCCGTTGCCGACCTCGACCTTCGGCTCGCGCACGCGGGCGACGGCCGAAGCCTGACCGCGTCGGCGAGCACCGACGCGGGTGAACGATGCGTAGCCGCGATCGCACTCACCCAACTGCCCGCCTGCTGATCAGCGTGCAGCGCCGGCGCGTGGCGCAGTGGATGCTGCTGCCGGCGGCCTACGGAGTCGTCCCGATCGCGCGCAGCGAGGCGATCCGCGTGGCTTCCGCGCGCCTGTGGCCCGCACCCGATTACACCCGCGTGATCCTCGAGTCGAGCGCGCCGCTCGCCTACCAGCTGCAATCGCTGCAAGCGCCGCCTCGCCTCGTGCTCGACATCGAAGGTGTCGATGCCGCCGGCGATGTGAGCCAGTTGCCGGCGCGGGTGCAGGCGTCCGACGCCTACGTCGCGGCGATCCGTCTCGGCCGCCGCGGCGCCGCGGGCCTGCGCATCGTGCTCGACTTGAAGGGTGAGGTGAAGCCGGACATCTTCGCGCTCCCGCCGGTTGCCGAGTACGGCCATCGCCTGGTGCTCGACCTGTACCCGCCGGTTCCCCTCGATCCCATGATGGCGCTCCTCGAGGCCGAAGCGAAGAAGGAGAAGCGGCTCGCCTCGTCGGCCGGCGATGCCGCGCCGCCACCGGCCGAGCCTGGACGCGCCAATGCGCGCAAGATCACGGTGGCGATCGATCCCGGGCATGGCGGCGAAGACCCCGGCGCTATCGGCCGCCGCGGCACGTACGAAAAGAACGTGACACTGGCGATCGCGCAAAAGCTCAAGGCGCGCATCGACGGCGAGCGCCCCATGCGCGCGATGCTGACCCGAGACGGCGACTACTTCGTGCCGCTGCAGGAGCGCGTGGCCAAGGCGCGGCGCGTGCAGGCGGATCTTTTCATCTCGATCCACGCCGACGCCTTCCGCGAGGCGAGCGCGCGCGGCTCGTCGGTGTTCGCGCTGTCGGAGCGCGGCGCGACCAGCGCCGCGGCGCGCTGGCTCGCGCAGCGCGAGAACCAGGCGGATCTCATCGGCGGTGTCGATCTCGACCGCCGCGATCCGCTGCTGGCGCGCACGCTACTCGACCTTTCGCAGACCGCGCAGATCAGCGATAGCCTCAAGGTCGGCCAGCACGTGCTCGACGGCCTCGGCACCCACAACGCGCTGCATAAGCCGACGGTGGAGCAGGCCGGCTTCGCGGTGCTCAAAGCCCCCGACATTCCTTCGATCCTGGTCGAGACCGCGTTCATCAGCAATCCGGACGAGGAGCAGAAGCTGCGCAGCGACCGCCACCAGAAGAAGTTCGCCGACTCGATCCACGATGGCGTGATCCGCTACTTCGCGCGCAATCCGCCGCTCGCGCGGGCATGATGGTCCGCTTCTTCGTCCTCTTCCTCGCCTTGCTCGCCGCGCTGTTCGCCCTCGAGCTCACGCCGTGGGCGCAGCAGTGGCTGGTCATTCCGTGGACGAACACGCTGGCCGCGATCTCCACGTCGATCGTGACGCTGTTCGACGCCAACGTGATCGCATCCGGCAAGGTCATCCGCAGCACGACCAACGGCTTCGCAGTGTCGATCGAGGCAGGATGCAACGGCGTGGAGGCGACCATCGTGCTGGTTGCCGCGATCCTCGCCTATCCAGCCCCGTGGCGGCATCGCTTCGCCGGGCTCGCCATCGGCATCGTGGCGGTGCAGGCGCTGAACGTCGTGCGCGTAATCAGCCTCTTCTACATCGGGCAATGGGACTATGCGGTATTCGAGTGGGCGCACCTTTACGCGTGGCAGGCGCTCATCATGCTCGACGTGCTGGTGGTGTGGCTGATCTGGGTCCGGCGCGTGCCGCGCGAGGCGCAGCCGCAGGACGCCCCGCCCGCGCTCGCCGCCGGGTAGCGGCTTGCGCGGCCCGCTGCTCCGCTTCGTCCTCGTAACCCTCGCGTGGCTGCCGCTCGCGTTCGCGGCGTGGTGGCTGCTCGCCCCGGTGATCCTGTTCCCGGTGCAGCTCCTCGTGCAACTCGTCGCCGCGACCGTGCTCGCCGACCTCGTGCGCACGGTCGACGCGCAGGGCGCGATCCTGTCCTTCGTCACCACGCTGCGCCCCGGCGAGGCGCGCGCCGGCGGCGTGCTGACGGTCGACGTCAACATGCTGCTGTATGCCTTCGGCCTGCCGCTGTTCGTGGCGCTGACGCTCGCCGCGCGGCAGGCTCGCCTATGGCGCGTGCTCCTCGCCGGATACCTCGCGATGCTTCCGTTCATCGCGTGGGGTGTGCTCGCCGACTTCCTGAAGAACATCGCGATCACCGCGCCGCCGCTGGTTGCGTCGCAGGCCGGATTCGGCCCGCGCGGGCGCGATATGATTGCGTTCGCCTACCAGTTCGGCTCGTTGATCCTGCCCGCCGTCGTGCCCGCCGTGGCGTGGGTGCTCACGCACCGGGCGTTCCTCGAGCGCATGCGCGCGCAGGCGCCGCGCGGCTGACGCATCGACCATTTTCGAAGGAGAGCCCGTGCGGCACATCGTGGTTGCAGTCTTGGTGGCGCTGGCCTACGTGGCGCTGGCCTTCGTGAGCAAGCTCGTCGCGTACTCGCCCGCCGACGCGTGGACCGTCTGGCTCGCGAGCGGTGTGGTGCTCGGGGCGCTGCTCGCCGCGCCGCGCGAGCTGTGGTGGGGCATCCTCGCCGGCGGCTTCGCCGGTGCGCTGGTCTTCGCGTTGTACCTCGAAGTGAGCGTCGTCGACGCGCATGGCTACGGCGTGATCGAGGTGATCACCGCCGGTGCCGCGGCGCTTTGCGTGTCGAAGCTTACGCCGCTGCCGCTCACGCTGGCGCGGCCGCGCGAGCTCGCCGTCATGATCTTCGCGGGGGCGCTGCCGCTCGCGCTGATCGGCGCCCTGATCGCCACCGGCTGGCACGTCGCCACCGGCGGCAAGGCGGCGGCGGCCACCTTCGAGCTGTGGGTGCTGTCGAACTTCATCGGCACGCTGCTGGTGGCGCCGGTGATCGTCGCCTGGTCGCGCTTTCGCGTCCGCCGCTCGGGCGGCATGACCATGGCCCAGTTCGCCGCCGGCGCCGTGGCCTGCGCGCTGTTCCTCGGCAGCATGCACCTCCTGTTCGACGCCAAGCCCGACGCGCTCGGCGGCATGGGGGAAAGCCTGACCTACGGGCCGATCGTGTTCATGGCGCTGGTTGCGCTCCTGTGGGGCGCGCAGGGAACGACCCTCACCGCGTTCGCGGGCGCGCTCATCGCGATGGTGAACACCGCGCAGGGCGAGGGCCCGTTCGCGACCGGCCCCAGCCTGCTCGGCGATCCCGAGCT
The DNA here is from genome assembly GCA_020845855.1 of Burkholderiales bacterium. Classification (GTDB taxonomy): domain Bacteria; phylum Pseudomonadota; class Gammaproteobacteria; order Burkholderiales; family Casimicrobiaceae; genus VBCG01. The sequence continues at coordinate 5,407 of JADLEZ010000438.1, read as the reverse complement.
CGAGGTGCAGATGTACGCGCTCGCGATCGCGCTCACCGGCCTTTTGATCGCGGCCCTCGACGCGGGGCAGCGGCGCGCGATGCGCGAGGCGAAGGCCTGGCAGACCCGCTTCGACGCCGCCATCGGCGCGCATCGCATGCTCGCTTACGAATGGGACCCGGCGAGCGGGCGGCTCGTCGTCACCGGCGACGCGGGCGGTCTCGTGGGCGTGCCCGCGGAGCGGCTGACCAATCTGGCGGATTGGCTGTCGCTGGTGCCCGCCGAGGACCGCGACCGTGTCGCCACCCGCTTCGACGAGCGTGTGCGCGGGCGCGGTGAATCCGACGCGATGACCTATCACGTCGCCGGTCCCGGCGGGGCGCTCCTGCCGGTCAGCGACGACGCGCGCGCGATCCGCGATCACGACGGGCAGTTGCATCGGGTGGTCGGCATCGCGCGTGTGGCGAGTGCGGCGGTCGCGGCATGAGCCCGCAGGGCCGCCCCAAGGGCGAATCAGCCCCGAAGCGCGTAGCGCGGAGGGTAGTCCAGTGAGCGACGACGCGGCAGTCGTCGAAGCGCCGGCCGCGCCCGCGGTCCCGGCGGCGCCGGCCGAGGGTGCGCCCGATGGCGTGTTCCTCGTCCACGGGCTGGGCGGCACGCAGTACGACCTGGGCTCGATGCACAAGCGGCTCAAGAACGCGGGCTTCGTCACCCATTCGCTCACGCTGCCGGGGCACGGCACCAGGCCGGAGGATCTGAACGGCGTCACCGCCGAGGACTGGATCGACGCGGTGGTCGCGAAGTACCGCGAGGTGCGCGACCAGCACCCGCGCCTGCACGTGATGGGCATGTGCATGGGCGCGCTGCTCGCGGCCGTGGTCGCGCAGCGCGAGCGGCACGCGAAGGGCAACCTCGTGATGCTGGCGCCGCCCATTTTCATCGATGGCTGGGCGACACCGTGGTACCGCGGCCTGCGGCCGCTCTTGTACCTAATCCCCGGCCTCGGCCGCACCATGAAGATCGAGGAAGAGGATCCGTTCGGCATCAAGAACGAGCAGTTGCGCGCGATCGTCAAGGCCAAGTTCGAGCGCGGCGAGAACTTCCATTACCGATGGGTGCCGGCCGAGTGCATCCGGCAGGTGGATCGCTTGCGCGCGATCCTCATGAAGGGCGTCAAGGACGTCCGCTGCCAGACCCTCGTGATCCACGCGCGCGAGGACGAGCTTACGAGCATCCGCTCGGCGAACTTCCTGGTCGAGACGATCGGCGGCGCGCGGGCGCGCATGGTCATCGTCGAGAACAGCTACCACATGATCTGTGTCGACAACGACCGCGAGATCGTGGCCAAGAACGTGCTGGAGTTCGTCGGCGCGGCGTTGCCGGGCGCTACGTCCGCGCTCGCCAACGACCCGCGCATGTCGCGCGAGGCGCTCGACGCCGCAGTCGGGGCCGCGCTCGACAAGCTCGCCGCCGGCGACTTCCAGGGGCTGCGCGAGTTGGGCATCCCCGACTTGGCCTGGGTGCAGCCCGGCGTGAACAAGGTTTCCGGAGCGCACACGGGCAAGACCTTCGCTGCATTCGCGAGCCGCATCACGCAAGGGCACGCGCCGCGCTTCACCGCGTTCGGCACGCCGGTGTTCAATCGCGGCGTGGCGCTGGTGCCGGCCACACTCGTCGCCGCGCGCGAAGGCGCGGCGCTCGAATCGCAGGGCGCGTTGCTCCTCGCGTATCACGGCGGCAAGCTCCTGGAGGCGCGCTGGTTCGCGGACGAAGTAGAGCGCGAGGACACGTTCTTCGGCGAGCCGGAGCCGGAGGCGCCCGGCGCCGCGTCGCTCGACACCGCGTTCGACGAAGCGGCGGCGGCGTCGAAGACGCTGCGCAAGGCGCCCGACAACGACACGCTGCTTGCGCTGTACTCGCTGTACAAGCAGGCGAGCGTGGGCGACGTGGCGGGCGAGCGGCCCGGCGCGCTCGACATGGTCAACCGCGCCAAGTTCGACGCCTGGAGCGGCCGCAAGGGCACGTCGCGCGAGGACGCGATGAAGGCGTACATCGAGCTCGTGACGAAGTTGAAGCAGGACGACGTGTAGGCCACACGGCACGCTTCTTGCTGCAATTGGGGTCAGATTCGATATTCGTAGTGAATATGGGGTCAGATTCGATACTCATTACGAGATTCGACTCTGACCCCAATCTCCTAAGGGAGGCTTCATCGATGAGAGACCTCGTACGCGAGCGGTACGACGTCGCGGCCGTGGACTGCGGACGCGATCAGACCCTCGCCCTCCTCGCCGACGGCAAGGCGATCGGCTGGGGCGGCGACGGCAGCGGACGCATTCCGTCGGGCAGTCCCGAATACTGCACCACGCCCGCGCCCACGCGCGCGGTGGAGGTGCTCGCGCGCGAGCGGCTGTCCGCGATCGCCGCGGGGTATGGCGTCAGCCTCGGCATCACTGCGCGGCGGGCGGTGACGGTGTGGGGCGCGTACGGGCCGGGGGTGGACGGGCGCGCCGGCGCGGTCGCGGCGGCCACGCCGCTGCCCGTGACCACGCTGGCGGACGTGCGCGACATCGCGGCGGGCGAGTTCCAGTGCGCAGCGGTGGATGCCGCCGGCGCGCTGTACACGTGGGGCATGAACATCGACGGCGCGCTCGGCCGCGCCGAGGTTGCCTTCGAGGCGCCACCGGGCCGCGTGACCGGCGTGCCGGCGATGCGCGCCATCGTGACCGGCCAGGGCTACATGATCGCGCTCGCGCGCGATGGCGGCGTTTACGCGTGGGGCGCCAATGCCGCGGGCCAGCTCGGCACGGGTCGCCTTGCGGGCGTGGATGCGCCGGCGAAGGTCGCGCTCGACGAGAAGGTGGACGCGATCGCAGCGGGCGCGAGCCATACGCTCGTGGTGACCACGAGCGGCAAGGTGCTCGCCTGGGGCAGCAACAATCACGGCCAGCTCGGCAACGACCGAACCGCGTACGCCACGGCGCCGGTGCCGGTCGCGCTGCCCGAGCGCGCGCGCGACGTCGCCGCGGGCATGTACTTCTCGCTGGCACTCGCGCAAAGCGGGCGCGTGTACGCGTGGGGCTGGAACCGCCAGGGTCAACTCGGCACGGGCGACCGCGACGACCGCCGCGCGCCGGTGCGCGTGACGAATCTCGAGAAGGTGCGCGCCATCGCCGCGGGTCAGGCGCACGCCGCCGCGCTCACCGACCAGGCGCTCATGGGGTGGGGCAGCAATGCCGCCGGCCAGCTCGGCAGCGCCGCGCGCGAGCAGCTTCACCCGACGCAACTCCTTGCCATCAACGCACGAGGCCGCCATGTCTGACCGACCAAGAGAAGAAGTGACCCGGCGCGATTTTCTGCGCATGGGTGTCTCGGTCGCGGCCGGCGTCATCGTGACGCCCGCGTTGACCGCGTGCGGCGGCGGGGGCGGAGAGAGCGACGGACCCACGGAGACCTACGTGCAGCCGCTCGAAATCGCCTCGGTCAACGGTGTCCTCGACGTCACCCTCGTGCTGTCGTACCTCAACACCACGCTGCCCAACGCGCAGGGCCAGATGCAGGCGGTGTCCTTGCGCAACATGTTCGGTACGATTCCCGCGCCCACGCTGCGCATCCGGGTCGGTGACCTGCTGCGCATCAAGGTGTTCAACAACCTCCCACCGAACCCGACGTTCCCGCCGTCGGTCCCGCCGCAGCCGCCGCATTTGAAGTACCCCAACAGCACCAACCTGCATACGCACGGGCTGCACGTCTTCCCAGGCATCGTCCGCCCGTCGTCGCCGAGCGATCCGCTGGGCCTGTACGGCGACTACGTGGTCGACGATCCGGACGAAGGCATCCAGCCGGGACAGACGCGCCAGTACGAGTACCGCATCCGCGAAGACCACATGGCGGGCACCTTCTGGTACCACCCGCACTTGCACGGCTCGACCGCCATCCACGTCGGCAGCGGGATGGCCGGCATGCTCATCATCGAAGGACCGATCGACGACGTACCGGAGATCGCCGCCGCGCGCGAGATGGTGTTTGTGTTGCAGGCGCCGATCTTCGATGCCACCGGCAAGCTCGAGAGCTTCACCAACGTCGCGAGCGTCACCGCCAACAACGAGGCGCCGTGGCTCGTCAACGGGGTGCGCCGGCCGCGCATCGTGATGAAGACCGGCGAGGTGCAGAACTGGCGACTTCTGAACGCCTCGATCTTCAACATGCTGAACGTGAGCCTCGACCGGCACACGCTGTTCCAGTACAGCCACGACGGCAATCCGCGGCACACGTTCCTGCAGGTCGCGCCGCTGCCCACACCGGCGCCCAAGCCGCCGCAGCCGTCGTATCCGGAAGCGGTGGTGCTCGGTGCGGGCAACCGCGCGACCCTGCTTGTCAAGGCGGGCGCGCCGGGCACCTATCTCCTGCGCACGATGCCGATCGAGATCGGACGCAACGTGACCGCCGACCCCAGCGCGGGCGGTGCGGTGGGCAACGAGGACGTGCTGGCGGAAATCGTGGTCGTCGACACGCCGTTCCCGATGAGCCTGCCGCCGGAGCCGCTGCCGGTGACGCCGTTCCTCACGCCGATCACCGACGAGGAGCTCGCGGCGGGCGGGGGCTTGAAGCGCACCATCGTGCTGCGGGTGAACCCGTTCAACTCGCCGCTCATCGATCCGCCGACGGGCGAGGCGCCAGACTGGGTCTACGACGTCGACAAGACGCAGGTCGCCGGCAAGGTGTACGCGATCGGCTCGGTGGGGAACACGTCGTCGACGAGTCCCGGTTTCCCGCCCACCACCTACATCCCGTTCCAGTCGTCGAAGGCGATCACGCAGATGGTCGCGCTCGACGCGGTCGAGGAGTGGACGATCGTGAACATGAACAACATCCGGCACCCGTTCCACATCCACGTCAACCCCTGCTGGGTGGTCGCGGTGAACGGCAAGTACCTGCCGGAGAGCCAGCGCTACTGGGCCGACACGCTGCCGCTGCCGTTCTCCAACGTGCCGCCGCCGAGTCAGGGGCCGGGGGTGGCGATGAGCTCGATCACGTTCCGCTCGCGCTTCATCCACTTCACCGGCCCGTACGTCATGCACTGCCACATGCTCGTGCACGAGGACATGGGAATGATGCAGGGAGTGACGGTGGTCTAGCTGCAGTTAGATTCAGTAGTTTGTGGAATTTCGCGACCGTATCCATATGAAGCATGCAATGGAACGCGACGTAAGTCTGCCCGATCCGATGGAGATGCCGGTGAAGACCATGAAGTTCACGATTCCCCAGCCCTTGCAAGACGGACACGAGGTCCTGCACGAGCGGCTGCGCCAGGGCGCTGCGGCGGTGGCGTGACGGTAGCGGCCATGCGCACGCCCGCCTTCTTCGACGCCGTGCCGGCGATCGTCGTCGCCGATGCGCTGGCCGAGACGCTCGGCACCACCGAGAG